>CAMLYK010000018.1 GCA_946491735.1 uncultured Clostridia bacterium
GCAATAGAATACGAAGTGATAGACAAAAATGGAGTTACAGCATTCCAATATATACGAGTGGAGAGTTCAGATAGTGACAAAGTGGAGATAATGAGTTATGATCATCCATTGATATATGTAAAGTGCAAAGAAGAAGGAGAAGTGACAATAAAGATAACATACCTCATAGATGAAAGTATAACCAAAGAGATAAAATTGACTGTTAGTTAAACTTAATTAAATTTAAATCAAAAAGTTTGACTTTTCATCGTTCGTCGTGTATGATAATAAAACTATGGAGGATAAATGGGAAAATTAATACAATCTATGACCAAAAATAACACTGCAAATTCACTTAATGCACATTTTGACAAAGAAAATTCGGATGATTACCTAAAGGATGAAATTAAAAAATTAATTCAAAAAGAGGATTACCAAACTTTATTTAATTTAAAATGTAGATGCACTGTGCTTAGAAGTCTTAGCTTTCAGCAAATGTTAAAAGGCATATCCTATATGTCCGCATCGGATATATACGATTATGCTCGCATCAAAAGTCTAGACAAAGACCAAACAATACAGTTGTCAAAAATAATAATTAGCAAACATGATGCTTTTTATATTTATCAATTCATGCATTTAAGAAATATGCCTTTAGATATTTTGTTAAACGGACTGATTGAAACAGAAAACTTAAAATATTTACGACTATTGCTACAGTCAGATGTTTTACCAAGCGAAAAATTCCCAATTGTAGTAAACGAAATTCAAAGAATTGAATCTAAAATAAATGCACGCCATGCTATAAACTAAATATTAATTCACATTATATTTATACAATGATCAAAATCTAATTTAGATTTATATTTTGTACGAAAGGTTTGATTTGATAATATAAATTTCTATAATTTTGATATGTTGACAAATCTAAAATTATTTGTTAATATTTATACGGTCGCAAATTAAAACAATTTTATTTCACTCAATCTCACTTTCCCTTTTACCCCATTGCGACTATGTTGAACTATAACATAAAACGTAAAATACTTCAATTTAACCTATTAAAAAGGAAAAGAAGTAATGAAGGAAAACGTATGTTGTCCTTCATAAAAGCGAGTAATCAAGCAAAAGACTAAAATTGCGCTAGCAATTTAGTAATAGCACAGATTACGAAGCGTATGCGGATATGGCGAAACTGGCAGACGCGCAAGACTAAGGATCTTGTGGGTAACACCTTGCAGGTTCAAATCCTGTTATCCGCACCAACACAAAAATTAACTATTTTATAGTACTTTTATTAACTTTTAATACTTTAAAACATAGTTGTGATTTTATTAATTTTTATATTTTGACCCCAACTTTGACCCCACTCTTCAAGCAAAAAACTAGCTTTTCGCTAGCTTTTTATTTTTTTCATTCACATTCCTGTATATGCGCCTTAATTATTTTTATCTTTTTAATTAATTCTTCCATTTGCTGTACATGAAAATTTACACAAATAATATACAACAATGGCATTTCCTGTTTATTTATTTCTTCAAATAAATTTTTATTTGAATTATCTATTAATCTTAATAAATTATCACATTGTTTTAATAACTCCATTTGACATATCGCTAAATTACTATTATATTTAATCATTTTCAATATCTCCTTTACTTAATTCATTATCCATATAATCACTAACCATATAATTATTTCCTGTTAACCCTTCAAAAATATCAAAAGTATTATTACCACAAGATTTACAAACTAAATCAACAACTTCATTTAATGTTTTATCCATATCATTTTCAATATTTTGTTCTGTCAATTTTTTTCGAAGACAACCCCATGTTGAAGTTGTGCGAACTCCTATCAGTGATTCCACTAATTCTTTTACGTCATCATTAAATGACCAATCAAATTTTGTCACATACTTTGCAACTTCCAATATGATACCAATATCTTGTTTATAATTCTTCTTAATATCATCAATTCTAACTTCAAGAGATACATTATTACCTGTCACAATTCGATAAGCTTTTTGCCAAGAAGATTTAATCCATTCAAAATCTTTTGAATATTTATCTTTTACAACAAGACAATGATAGTGAGCATGCCATAATCCACAATATTTACCACGTTTAACTTCTAGTGCTCTAAATCCACCAATAAATCTAGTTTTAAAATTCTTGGCCAATAATTTATTATCATGTACCATAACTCGCCATGTCTTTGATAATATTGATAATGCATCTTTTAAATTTGGCTCATCAACGATAGTTAATGTCAACATATTAATTATTTTTTTTTCATTTAAATATTCTTTTACAATTGGAGCAAGTTTTGCCAACCATAAATACGAACGTTTCTTTTCACAAACAGGACAAAATCTATCTTTACATGTATTAAAACCGTTAAGATAAGTTTCACCACAATTTTTGCAAATCGCTAATTCTTTAAAATGACCACATTCACTTATCTTTTTTGCTTTACTTTCAAATCCTGCTTGATACAACGCAGGTACTACTTTGTTGAAAGAATATTTCATCTTATATTGTAAAGTTGACCAATTAAACATAATTTTACCCCATTTGTTTCTATATGTATCTAGAAAGATGCGCGCACGCGCGCGTATACGCGTAAGGATTTTTTATATAAACTTGCAACAGCATTTGTCAATCAAGTTGACGAAATGCTTTTTGCAAGTTAAATTTTAATTGTTTATAAGCCCGGACAAGATTACTCTTGTCCAAGCAATCTCAATTATAATTAGTGACGAATGTCAAGGGGTGAGCATAAACCGCTTCGCTATTTATCCCTCCCCATATCCTTGACATTCTAATTTGTTTCACTATCAAAATCATTTTTCCGTTGTTTACCATAACGCAAAACATATCTTTTACAATATTTTTTAATTTCTTCTGGAATCAAAGAAAATGGTATACTTTTTCTAAACTTATATTTTTTTAAATTATTAATAAACAACGGTTCGCCTGACAAAGATTTATAAGTGTCATGAATTTCACCTTTGTATGTAAATTTATAAGCTACTACAACAGGTATGTCAACGTTTATAAATTCTTTAAATTCTTTTAATCCTTCCGCTAATTGATTGTTTTTCAAAAAGAAATACCATGTATAACGAGGTTTCAATTGCCAAAAATGCTTAGTCCGTTCACGAAAAACAGGAAAAACAATATCAGTAAATAAATCTCTCATTTTTTTATCGCAGTTAGAATAATCTTGCGTATCAAATCCAATCGTTAATCCGTTGTGGCCAAAAAATTTAAAAAAATCTTTATGAGCTAAATCAAAATTACGCCAATCACGATTATCTGCATCTTTATCAATTTCTTGATATTCAATAAAAGAACGGTAAGGAAAATATTGTCCTTTATAATTTTCTCCTGGCAAAACTAAATCTTCAAATAAAACATCATGACATTTAAATTTCTTTTTTTCATCTAAAAAACACTCATGATTAGAGTAGAAAAGATGAGGCACATTTAAAACTAAATTATGCCCATTCTGATTTAATTCATTAACATGATTTTTAGTTTCTTTTAAGAATTCTTTATTATATTTTTTAAATAAAGTATTAAAAATTGCTCGATTTAAACTTGTTTTACCAACACGTTGTGGACCGACTGTACACCAAAATCTTTCTAACAAAATTCGAACGTCAAATTTCTTAAATTTTAATTTTGAAACAACATTCAAAGAATTAGTTTTCTTCGAAATCATCTTCTTCTGCTTTCTTCGAAAAATCATTATCCAACTCCATACTATTAGCAATTTTCTTTATATCTCGAATAATTTTATTTATCAATTTTATTGAGCATTTTTGATAACTTAGTTCTTTTTTCTTTTCAAAAACTTTACCACGTTTATTTTTTATTTCTGTTATTTCATAATTCAAAACCTTAATTTTACGCATCTCTTTTGCTTTTTTATCCAACAAATAACACAAAATAACATAATAAAATTCCATAATTTCTCCTAAAATTATTGACATTTTAATATATATTACATATAATAATCGTATCAAATGTTTGGTAGTAATACACAAACATACATCGACAAGCAACACATAAGTCGTTGCCCAATAAGGACTAAATTTGGTCCTTATTTTTTTATTTCAAAAATTTACCTATAAAGAATAAATGACGTCTTTTTATTTTCTTTCGTCCTATATTTTTGATTTCAGAAATCTTTACATTCCTTATAGGTTTTTTATTTACACCCGTCCATAATTTAAAATTAGCATCATAAAAAGGAATAGAATATGTATTACCTTTTCGAACATGTTTAATTTTATGTAAATTAACATTTGCTCTACTATCTTCTAATGATGTCATAACATTTACATCACATGTACCATTTTTATTTACATTTTGTATATAAACATAATGACCTCCTGATTTATTAATACCTAAAAATCGATTATCACAATAACCTATCTTATTTTTTATTTTCATAAAATCCTCAAATTTCATAATAATAATTAATGATTTCATTATTAACAAAATCATAATCTACACTAAAACCATAACTCGTTGAACTGATTGTAAATGTACCATCGTCATTATCTTCAAATAAATCATAACCACGGCCAAATGCAGTAATTTGAGTTAAAGTATTAGTACTAATTGTATAACAATACAAACCAGATGAAGTAGATGATATTAATATATTATCTGAATTTATTTTATGACCTAAACTAAATGCACGATAAGTAGTGTCGACTTTTGTTAAAGTATTAATTGAAGAATCAAACACATATAAAGCATCGTTAAATACAAGTAAATATTTTGTTTCAGAGATATTTATAAAAGATTTTATAGAATATGAGAAAGTACCGTCATAATCAATTTCAATAAGACTATTTGTTGTTCTATCATAAATATGAGCGCATTTATAATTATAGAAATTTGACAAAATCAAATAAGTATTATCTCCAACTAAAAACCAATCATCATAACCAAATCCAGTCATATTATCAATATCAGGAGTAGTTATTATATTTGTTGTTAAATTTAAAAATTTAAAACCACCAAAACCTGCATCTAGTGATTGACTAGTTAATACAAGAGTTTCATCATCAATTTGACAGGTACTACTAATTTTATATTCCGCTAAATCTATAAAATCATCTTCTGAATAATCATATCTAATAAATGAACCTACTTTATCAGTACTTGAAGTATTAGATAAATATTTATCTCCATTAGATAATTCTCCAACTAATTTCCAATTACACCCAACGTCTGAAATTTCAGTACATGTATGAGTAGATAAGTCATATGAATATAGACCATTTACACCTGAACTTGCACTTAATGCAATTTTATTATCACTTAATTTATATGTATTAAAAGTCGTCGCAGAATTAAATTTTTCAGGCAAATTTAATTTAATAGAATCAATATCTATTAATGTATCATCATTATTATCATTATTTATTATATTATCATCTTTATTGTTATCTACTGTTGCTGTTGATTCAGTTTTATAATCATAGCCAAAATAAAAACCTGTACCAACACCAGCAAGTATTATTAATACAATTAAAAACATACTTAAAAATTTTTTCATAAATCCTCCTATAAACCACTAACTCCGGACCAATATAAATCGACATTTACATATGAAGCATTAGTCCAAGATAATTGATATTTATTTGTATCTAACTGAGTTATATTATAATCACCGTCAGTCAATACTTCATCAATTCTAAAAGTTCCAACAGTCGCATAAAATACAATACTGTCAGAAGATTTACAATTCATAATATTTTTAGCAGTACCTAATAAGCCAGAACTTTTTACAATTTCAAAATCTGAATTTTCATAAATAATGTGATAAGTACCTTCACTTTCTGATAATACTTGAACTTCATCATACACCGCAATTATTGTCACTGAATTATTAACAATATAAGTATTATCTATTAATTCACCATTAATAGCCCAACCAATAAAATTATCATCAGTTATAATTGGTAATTTTATAGTATCACCTGAACGATAAATCTGAGTTTCTAAAAGTTCATTCTTAGTATAAAAAGTCACAACAGGATATGAACTTATATCACCAGTACCAATTTCAATATCATTATAAGTTGGATAATCTTTTTCTTTTATTTCTAAAATAAATGAATTTTTATTAAAGTAATTATTCCAATATTTAACAGCAACTGAACCACCTCGTGTAATTACTACCAATTCGGTATATTTACCATTAAAAGCAATATTAAAAGTTAATATATCAGTACATTTTACACCTAATGAATTATCATAAAATGTATAACCGTACTTTGCAATAACATAATCAGAAGTTGCTTGTACATCATAACAAGGCATATTATTAACATACAATCCATAATCAATATTATTATCTAAATTAAGAACTTCATTTGTCGTAAACTTCGCCTGATACTTATTACCATTAACTTGCGTTAATTCGACGTTGTTAAAATCAAATTTTAAATTATCAACAACCTCAACTTTGTTAGTATCAAAGATACCTGTAATCTGTCCAATAATACCGCCTTCTGCTTTATAATAAAAATTAAGCTGAACAATACTATATGCAGTCACTCCAATATAAGCAATAACAAGTACTCCCATTAATACCCATTTACCACCTTTTGGATATCTAATACACGCATAAACTATTAATATAATTCCTACAATAATAGCAACTTTCCAAACCCATGACATGTCTATATTAAATAATGCTAACATTTTACTCATAATCCACCACCGTTTTAATTAACTCATTATCAATAGTTTCAAGAGTATAACATTCAAGTATCTCAAAATTAGACAAACCGCTATCTTCTGTAAATCCAACAAATATATAACCAAGATTATTTAAATCATCTAAATTTATCTCAATTTTTAATACAATTTTATTTTTATTCTGTGGCAAATTTAAATAATCAATAAATGATTGCTTTAATTTAAATGCATAATTATTTTCACTTATTTGAACAAAATCAAAATAAGAATAAGTACAAACAATCATTGTCTTACCAATAAAATAATCTTCGCTATCATAATCGCCAGTTGCATTATAATTTGAATTTCCAGCAATACAATTAAAAATACTATCACTAGATTTTAAAGCATCACCTTCATTTACAGATACTTTTATTGCATAATAAGACTTTGTATCATTAATTATTAATGAAGCTTTATCAAGACTAACAGGTTCACCTACATATGTACTAGAAGACTCATCGTATTCATAATAATCAAACAAATCTCCAAACTCAAATACAACTGATTGATTAGTTCCAGCCGGTAATGATTGTACAGAATTGTATAATATATTTAAAAGATAATTTATATCATAATGTATATAATAGTTTACCAAATGGTCTGTTCTCCCAAATACACCATCTTTCCATGTGTCATAACCTAAATATGTATCACTATTAAACGGAGTATTATCACCTTTAAATTTCATCAAAAATATTTCTTTTTCAGTATCATTACCTAATTGAATTTTAAAATAAGTATCTTCATCTATTGGATTAGTTGAATTTGTTGTAGTTTCATAATTATCATAAGATTGATAATTATAATAATCACCGGAAGTTAAATCATACGTTTTATACTGATTATATTCAAAATCTTTCCATAGGGTAGAACCACCTACTTGGTGTTTATCTTCTAATTGAAAATTGCCAGTAGTTTGTTCAAATTCTATATCTCCAAAAATTTGAACACCTTGAGAATATAACGAAGATTGAGTCTCGTCCATTAAATAGTTAAATTTAATTTCAAACAAATTATCATACAAATTTACTTCCATAAAATAATCAATATTGCCGTCTGTTGTCTCTTGAAGACCAACAGCATATGTCTTTGATATAACTTTTTCATCACCATTCAAAAAAATGTTTAAATACCAAATATTTGGAATTAAACAAAGAATAAATAATAATATGACTGATTGAATACCGATTAATTTAATCTTAGACATTTAATCTCCTAAATAATAGCAGGTAATCCCCACTTAAAAAATGCATAAATTGTAAATATAAATATTGCAATACCTAATATTTTACCCAATAACTTTCCTATAAGTTTTAGAAAAAACATACTATGCCACCAATTCTGTTTCAGTATTATCTTGATTATCTACTTCAATATCTGTCTCAATATCTGAATTATCTTCAATGTCTACAATTTCTTCTTGCTTTTCTTCTGGAAGCCAAGATTTCCATTCATCAACAAGATTGTCATGACCTCTTATACTTGCAGACGTTAATGACGCAATCAAAAATAGACCCACAGCCAAAACTATTGATAAGATAAAATAACTCCAAAATTTTTTCATATTAAACTCCTTTATGATTTTATATCGACTCCTGAACCGACCAGGATTATAGCCTTAACTATATCGACAGGGGTATAGGGGAGAGAAATAAGAACTCCCCTATAATTTACAAAATCTTCACAAATTTCATTTTACCTTGTGGATTAGACAAAGGTGGTAAATAGGCCACTTGAATTGGTGTATATCTATCAATGTGTTTTTCAGGAAAATTTGATTTATCAAAAACAAATTCTTCAATCGAAACAACATATGTAGTTTCACCATTAGCATCCGGTTTTGCCATTGGCACTTCAATATTAAATTTAATGACACCATATTCTTTGTTAGGGTCATTTTTAGTTCCAACACGCCAAGTTTTATTTATAAATACTGCATCGTAAATAATATAATTTTCGTTTTCTTTTTTTACCAAATTTTTATTTTCCATAAATTCCTCCAACTATTAATTAAAAATTTTATCTATAATAAGAACTTTTTCGTCTGTAAGACCTTTGTCGTCTCGTTGCTTTTGATGCACCAACTCGACAACCTGCCGCAAAAGCTTCTTTCTGTTGTTTTGTCATTCTTTTTGCCATAACGAACTCCTTTATAATTAATTTATTTAAGGTAATCGACTACCTGATAGAGCAATAGTTTTAATAATAAAATAACATAACTCTAAAATCTAACATTGCTCCTGGTATAATAACGGTAATACCGATATTAACAACATTCTCGAGGATAAATTACTAATCTACGTTTCCATTTCAAAGTCTCATTATCCATTTGAAGTATAAGGCAAGTCCAATTTTGACTCTCATTCAAACTACTTGCATAGTCTAAGGCCTCGTCATAATTATTGAATCTAACTTTTCGAACTTGTTTTCCGTTATCAGAACATATAACCATAAATATATCCATTATGTACCTACCTTTTTAACTGAATAGTAGTCTAATAATGTTTGAGTTGCGATGTAATGTCCGGCACTTTCACTGTATGCGTATGTCACATACCACAACTCGCCATTCTTGATGCCTATGTACTTTAAAAAGTAATCTACTGCTTTCTTTTGGTCATTAAAATACCTAGACTTTTGATTGATTTCAACACGATAACAATTTTTCATAATACCCCCATTTTTACCGAATAATTCAGTATTTATAATAATGTTAACAATTAATTTCGGTATTGTCAAACAATTTTACAAAAAAATCTTGTATTTTTTTAAATAAATAGTAAATTAAATATTAAGGAGTACAATCAATGAAAAATTTAAAAGAAATTAGAAAGCAAAAAGGACTAACACAAACAGAAGTTGCCCAAAAACTAAATATATCACAACAAACATATTCAGACTATGAAAATAAGAAAACTGAACCTGACATAGATAAATTAATTGAATTATCTAAACTTTTTAATATAAGCCTTGATAAATTACTTAAAGAAAACAAAGACGAAATAAATAATAATCAACATCCTAGATACAGCGATAATTTAATAGAAAAAATAAAACAACTTAATGAATACAACTTGATGAAAGTCGAGGGATATGTTGAAAATATGTTAGAAGAACAAAACAAAAAAGGTAGTCAATAATGAACAGATTAAAAGAAATTAGAAAACAAAAAGGACTAACACAAACAGAAGTTGCCCAAAAACTAAATATACAAAAACAAACATACCAAAATTATGAACTTGGAAAACGAGAACCAAGTATCGATATGCTTATTAAACTTGCAGATTTATTTCATACTAGTGTAGACGACCTTATAAGAGATAATAAAGATGAAATAAACGAAAGCCAACATCCTAGATTTAGTGACAATCTAATTGAAAAAATAAAACAACTTAATGAATACAACTTGATGAAAGTAGAAGGCTATGTTGAAAATATGTTAGAAGAACAAAAAAAGGAGAACAAATGATAACACTGGATAAAGCAAAAAAATTTGGATGTATTAGGACAAACCCTTTATGGAATGTCAAAAGAAATTGCTAAACTTATTGGCAAAATCGAATATGACGAAAGTACAGTCAAAGACAGAATCAAAAGCATTAAATTAATAAAATCATCAACTCAACAAGGAGATGATGATATGAAACATATTAGAAAACGAACTGACGGAAGATGGGAATTCAAAAAATCAATTGATGGTAAAAGATATTACGTCTATGCAAAAACTCAAAAAGAACTTCTAAAAAAAATAAAACAATTCAAACCTAAAGAACAAACTAATAAAATAATCGCTATTGATTTCATCAATCAATGGTATAATATATACAAAAAAGATATAAAATCTCACACACAATACTCTTATGCAATCAATAGATATTTTAAGGTACCACTCTTCAATAAAGAATTATGTAAAATAACATACTTAGAACTCGAAACATTCTTAAGAAACATAAACAAACACAGAACTCAAGCATATTGCTACTATATTATCAAAGGAATATATGAAACCGCGTATAAACAAAAAATAGTTAAAGAAGATATCTCAAGATTTATAACAAAACCAAAAAATAAAACAGTCAAAGGAGAAAATTTCAATCTAAAAGAACAAGAATCAATTCTGAGCAATTTAGATAAAACTCCGATCAAAAACGAAATACTATTCTATTTACTCACAGGATGCAGAAGATCAGAAGCAATAAAGATATCAATAAACGACATAGACTATAACAACAACAAAATTTATGTACCAGGAACAAAAACCGACAGTGCAAAAAGATATGTGCCTATATCAGAAACTTATAAGCAATTTTTAAAAATAAATTTTAAGAATATGTTCAAACTACCGGAAGAAAAATATACAAGAGAATTCTCAAAATACTTAAAACTATTGAAAATCAAAAACCATAAACTCCACGATCTAAGACATACATTTTCAACTAACCTATATTATCTGGGTGTACCTGATAAAGAAAGGCAATACTACTTAGGGCATTCTAGTATAGTTATGACTAATGATATTTATACGCACTTAGACCCCAAAATAACAAAACAAGACATTCTAAATCTTTATAAAGATTTATATCCAAAATTTTGACCCCAAATTTGACCCCAAATTTTATTCAAATTTCAGCCAAACACCCTCAAAAACTATCTATAATATAGCAAACTACAAATAAAATGACACAAGACAGTGACTAAGGATCTTGTGGAGCAATCCTTGCAGGTTCAAGTCCTGTTATCCGCACCACTAAAAAACGAATCGCCCGTTACTTACCGCAGTTTTAAGCATAAAACTGCTTTAGTAAGATTTTTAGGCGTTCGTTTTTTCTACCCCTTCTCGACATTCGTCTCGTGGGGACCCCGTTTTAATTTTCTGTCTTTTTTATTGTTTTGCTTATTGCAAAACTTCATTATTAGACGATTGCTTCGCCTATCCCACTGCAAACAAGTTTTTGTGGGAACCCTGTTAGATTTCGAGAATCGCCCGTTACTTACCGCAGTTTTAAGCATAAAACTGCTTTAGTAAGATTTTTAGGCGTTCGTTTTTTCTACCCCTTCTCGACATTCGTCTCGTGGGGACCCCGTTTTAATTTTCTGTCTTTTTTTATTTCAATATATGATTTCTTTTTAAGAAATTTTCAAAATTTTTTCCAATAAGACATTCTATTATCTCTGAATTGTAACCCAAATTTATCAATTCGTTGCTAATTTTAGATATGTCATCATATCCTTTTATATCTTTGGGCAGATTCGTATTATCAATACCATAAAAATCGGTACCCAAACCAAAATTCCTGTGCCCGAATTTTTTTATAAGATAGTCAAATTGCAATGCTACAGTTTTTTCATCCACCACTTTTGCTTTACTTATGAATTCATCATAAATTGTTAGCCCAAGATAACCATCAGATTTCACAATTAATTCAATTTGTTTATCCGTTAAATTTCTTTTGTGATGTCTGAGCTTATAAATATTGCTATGTGAATTAAATATTGGTTTATTTGTCATCTTTGCGAATTCATAAAATGACTGTCTATTTAGGTGAGCCGTGTCTACAAATATATTATTTTCTTCTAACAAATTTATTACTTTTTTACCAAAAGCAGTGATTCCACCATTATCTTTAGCTCCACCTGCAAGCTTGTTTTTATTATTCCAAGTAAGAGTACATGAAAAAGGTTTTAAATGGATCAAATCTGACAATTCATTTTCCTGAATAAATCCCAAATCTTCTATAGACAATAAGAGTCTTACGTTGAATTTTTTATTTAATAGATCAATCTCATCGGCATACTTTTTTATATCATTTATATTTAATTTCCTACTGGTTGTAAAAACTGCACTGCTAATAATTTCTACCCCTGCATTTTGACAACAAAAGAGATAACAGTCCCTTTCTCGTCCCGTTATCTCTATGATAAAATCATTATGACTATCTGCAATCTTAATCATATTTATCTATATTTTGGATTGCAAAATATTGTTAAAATCAGTTTTCATCTTCGCCAAAAATCGCGTTGTATTCTTCCATTGTGATCAGCACCTGTCTAGGTTTGCTGCCCTCTTGTGGACCGATAAATCCTGCGCGCTCCATTTGATCCATGATTCTTCCTGCCCGATTGAATCCCACTGAATATCTGCGTGAAATCATGCTTCCGCTTGCTTGTTTTGTTTGAATAAACATGCGCAAAGCCTCTTTTAACACTGGATCAAATTCTTGTTCTCTCATGCTGACGCCATCATGTGAATGTTCTTTTTCTTGATATGGATTTTTTATTGCCTTACCTGTATCATCGTCATAAACAGGTCTATTATTTTGCTTGATAAAATCTACCACTTTCGTAATTTCAGCATTAGATACGAACGCACCTTGAACACGTCTAGGCTCTGGTTTGTCTTGTGGTTTGAATAGCATATCTCCCTTTCCTAGCAATTTTTCTGCTCCGCCACCATCCAGAACTGTTTTGCTATCCATATAATTGGTCAGTGCAAACGCAATTCGACTAGGTAGATTTGCTTTCACTGTACCCGTTATGACATCTACGCTAGGACGCTGAGTAGCTAGCACCAAATGAATTCCCGCAGCTCTCGCTTTTGCTGCAAGTTTTGCAATTCTATCCTCTATCTCGCGTTTTGCTTCCAACATAAGATCAGCCAACTCATCCACGACTATCACAATAAATGGCAATTTTTCTTCTCGCTTTGATTTGACTGCCTCAGATTTGTTAAATTCGTTGATATTCACAACATGATTTTTTGCAAATAAAGCGTACCTTCTCTCCATCTCTTTGATTGCCCAATCGAGAGCATTGATCGTCATCTCTTTGTTTGTGATAACTTCTGGTATCAATAGATGAGGTAGCCCATTGTATGTTGAGAATTCCACCATTTTAGGATCAATCAAAATCAAACGAAGATCTTGTGGACCTGCCTTATAGCACATGCTAAGAAGCATGGTATTTAAACATACTGATTTACCACTTCCCGTACTGCCCGCAACAAGCAAGTGAGGCATTTTGTCCAGATTACAGAAGATTATATCTCCATTGATATCTTTACCTAGAACGAACGACAGTGGATTTCCTCTCACTCTGAATTCGTTGCTGTCTATCAACTCTCTCAAACTCACTGAACTTATTTGATTGTTAGGGACTTCTATACCGACTGAATTCTTGCCCGGAATTGGGGCTTCCACTCTGATTGAACCATTTGAAGCAAGCGTCATTGCAATATCGTCTGCCATTTGAGCAATCTTATTTACTGATATTCCCCTAGGCATAGTCAATTCGTAACGAGTGACCGCAGGGCCTACTTGCACATTGTTTACTTTTGCTGGCACTTTGAAATCTTCCAACACTTGTTCAAGTCTATCAATATTGTCTTGCAATTCTTCATCGCTAATTCTAGTAGGATTTTCGATATAATTCAGCATCTCTACAGGTGGAGCAACATACGGAGGTATCTCCTGTTTCGGTTTGATGTCTTCAATTTTTACCTGCTCAATTTTTTCCACCTTTTTATTGACACCAGGCAAATGAAATTTTGACAAATCTACCGAAGGTCGCACAGTTTCACTCTCAACCGTATTCCCTAAACTCGTTTCTTGTTTGGTAGAATATTCATCCCTATATTCATTATCTGACACATCTATATTTTTCTCATCTATTTTATCTGTCACGCCAGTATAATTCTCATTCAAATTATCCAAATCCGAATAATCCTCTTCTAGAATGTCTGAGCTGTCATCATATTCATTTGAATCGCTTTCTATATAATTGTCATTGCTGTCTAAGATTATATCGCTATAATCATCATTTGACTCATCTTCAAAGATATCTGTGTCTTCATCATTTTGCCCTACCAATTCATCCATAATGGACTTACTATTAAAATCATTCGTCTGATTGATATCTTTTATTTCGTGAATTCGATCAACATTTTCATCTTTGACTGGAATGTCTGATTGAATTTCATAAGCATTGTTATCGTTTGTTATAGGTGTTTTATTTTGTTCACTCGGAATCTCTTTTGTAACATGATTATGCTCTTCATTGGTCTTATTAATATTATTAGAGTTGCCATTTGCACTCGTAAAAGTACTATTATTTGCTGACTGATTAGAGGAAATATTGCTCTCTTGCGGTCTGTTCACTTTTTTGCTGTTATAATATCCAGTTGAACTATCCAAGAATAGATCATCCGTATTTTCAGGTGGAATCACTGGTTCTAATGGAGTCAAAATATACTCTCGCTTTGACATAGGACGGGATTCCACTTTTCTATTATTTAAATTTATATTAGGCATACTGCTGGAAATAATTGTACTTTCACCTTTTTCCAAGCCCAATTTCTGTTTGGCAATCTTTTTAGCCTGCTCTTCTTTTGAGATAGGTGCCTTTCCCTCATTTATTTCAAAGTCTTCAATATTGGAAAAATCAAATTTGGATTTTTTTTCTTTTTTCGTTTGATTTTTTTCAACTGTTACATAATCAATAATCAATCCTACAAAAATGGCCAATGCTATTGCACTGAAAATATAAGCACCAACTGTGGTCAACAATCGTACAATCGGATATGATATAAGACTGAATATTATTCCGCCTGCTGTCGTTTTCGCGCGATAGGTTTCTACTAAGAATGAACCATAACTCTCCATAGGTAAACGAGATGTCAAAATCAGATGGAAGATAAACCAAATTATGAAAAGAGTGATAGATAAATATACAATATATTTCGTTCTAATTCTAAGGGTGCGTTTTTTCATAAAAAACACACTCAAAACGATTCCCAATACGCACACAGGATAAACTAATAGACCAAAAACCCCTAGCAAGAAGTTTTTAATGAAATTAGAAGGCAATATACATACCAAAAAAATGAGAGAAAAGACAATAAGATAAATTAACGGAAAATTGATTTTTTTCTTCACTTTTAAAGATTTATCTTTTTCTTTTTGCTCAATATGCTGTTTCTTTTCTTTTTCTTTATCCTTTTTGTCAGGTTTTTTATTAAAAGAAGATTTATATATTGCCATAACACATCCTCGTTATGATTATACCTTTATTTTCAAAAAAACACAAACAAATTTTTATGAATGCACGAATTCCACTTTTTATAGACAATTTGTTACAGTCGTTGGATTGAATCCATTATTTTTTGCATACTCTAAAATATCCGACAATGCCTCAACCGTCTTTTCTGTAGGATGCATCAAAACCAAATCTCCATTGCTCAAATCCTTAATAGCACGATTATAGATTAAATTAGCGTCCTGATCGCGCCAATCTATAGTATCTCTTGTCCACATTATTGTTGTATAATTCAAACTGACCGCAGCGTCAACCGTTGTCACATTATACGCTCCACTTGGAGGAGCAAACAAAGACATATTGACTCCCAAATTTTCACTGACCACTTTATGACACAAGTCTATCTCTTGGCAATTAGTTTCAAAATCCAACTTGTCTTGATCCTTATGATAAAAGCCATGATTGCCAAGCTCATGACCACGTGCATATATTTCTTTTACCAAATCAATATTTTTAACAGCCCATGACCCACCTACAAAAAAAGTTGTTTTAACATTATAAATATCAAAGATGTCTAGCATCTGCTCTATATATTCATTTCCCTGATAGACATTGACCATAAAACATATGTTATTTAATGAAGTGTTTCCTTGATAGATCACTCTGCTATCTGCCTTTGTTTCCAGAGCTAGCGAATTGCTAAAGGATAGTCCAATTAATGCTATGAACATTGCAACAATTATAATATTTGCGACAACCAAACTTTTTTTCATATGATATTCTATTATAAAAAATAAAAATGTATGAATAAAAAATTGAATCGAACTAACTAATAATATTAGAATATTTAGTAAAACAATTAAATGTAAATTAACTATTGACAATCTCAAAATATAGTGATATATTTAAATTTATAAGGATTTAAGGAGAAAATTTATGAATAAAACCCCAAATGGAAGAACACCAATAAAGGCAAGCCAAATATATCGTGATCTAGATGCCGAATCTCGCAGAGAAAAAGCAATATATGCCGGTATAGATAGAAGAAATGCGACCATGGAAAATTGGTCAAACACACCAGAAGTTCAAGAAAAAAGAAGACTAGCAAGAGAAAAAAGTGAGAAAAAAGAGATCAGACAAAAAGATATATACGAACTTATTAAAAAATCTGACGAAAATTTGTATCAAAAATTAATTGAATATGCTAAGACTCATTCTAAATCATCAATCTTGACACACTTTGCAACTCAAATAGATAAAAATAGAAGATTACATGCTGATTATGATAAGACATTAAAAGAAGCAAACAATAAAACTTCTCCTACTTGTTATGATGTGTACGTTAGACTATGCAACGAAGATCCAGAATTTTTATTATGTTCACCAACCAGTATGTTTGCCTCATCAATCAAGAATTTACCTGTATATAAATTGACAGATTCTCAATTGAAAGAATTGCAAAAAAGATTAGAACAAGACAACATTTTCAACAATGCAAATTTTAGGAAAAATTACATCAAATATTTCCCTGAATACATTACCAAAATGGAAGATCTATCAGATGTAAATTTCGCTTTGTCAAAAAATCCTGCAATGTATGAAAGATTTAAAGAGGGTCATCTTTACAACACCATGAACATAAGGAATTTCAAATTGATGCTGTCAGTCGCTCCTGAAACTATGTCATATATGTCGATTGTTGAAATCAAAAAAATAGCGGATGTTACTCCTTCAAAAATTGGTCAAGTCATAAATGCCTGCCCTAAAACTATTTTGGCATTGAATAATGAATTTTTCAAAAAATATCCACCTAAAATGATATTCCAAAATGTTGTGAAACAGGACTTGGCAATCAAGTTGAAAAATTATGTATCTAATATCCCTGTTTTAGAAGAATATCTCAAAACATTTTTAAATAATTCTGAAGAAAGTCATAATCTTGAAGATTATGCACAAGACACCGGAGTTACAATATAGAAAGTGAATTTTCACTTTCTTTTTTTATAATTAAAAAATAAAAATATATATTTTAATAAAAAATCATTAGAAAAATCAATAAATATCTTTATTTATTATAAATTTTATTTAATTTTGTATTTATAAAAAAACAAAAAACGGACATGTTCCGTTTTTATAATTTTTTAATTAATTTCATATCCACTCTACCACGCTCGTCGATTTTGATTGTCTTCACTTTTACCTTGTCGCCAACTTTTACCACATCTTCGACTTTTTCCACTCTCTCTTTTGAAAGTTTAGAAATGTGAATCATTCCTTCTTTCCCGGGAGCCACTTCAACAAATGCTCCAAACTGTGTAGTGCGAACGACCGTGCCCTCATATTCACAATTCAATTCAAAATCGGTCGCAATAGCAAGTATCATGGCTTTAGCTTTTTCTAACATGTCTTTATCTGTTGATGACACGAATACATCTCCCTCATCTTCAATATCAATCTTCACTCCTGTTTCAGCAATGATTTGATTGATCACTTTTCCGCCCGAACCAATGACCTCTCTAATCTTGTCTGGATCAATTTTGAATGTTATAATTTTTGGTGCGTATTTGCTGAGTTCTTTTCTTGGAGCCTTGATTGTCTTAGACATGATTTTCAAAATTTCCAGTCTGCCCAATCTGGCCTGCTCAAGAGCGGTTGTCAATATCTTTCTATCAATACCATGAATTTTAATATCCATCTGAATAGCAGTGATACCTTTTGTCGTACCAGCCACTTTAAAATCCATGTCACCCAAAAAGTCTTCAAGTCCTTGAATATCTGTCAAAACAGCCACTTTGTCACTGTCTTTATCCTTCATCAGCCCCATAGCAATACCCGCAACAGGTGCTTTGATAGGAACGCCTGCATCCATCAATGCAAGTGTACTGCCACAGACAGATGCCTGAGAGGTTGATCCATTTGAAGATAACACATCGCTGACCGTTCTGATTGCATATGGGAATTCTTCTTCACTTGGGAGCACTGCAAGCAATGCGCGTTCTGCCAGTGCACCATGACCTATTTCACGTCTTCCCGGACTACGCAATGGCTTTGCTTCACCTGTCGTATAACCAGGCATATTATATTGATGCATATACCTTTTGTATTCTTCGTTGTCCAAACCATCTAATTCTTGTGCTTCGCTGATCATACCAAGCGTACAAGTAGTCAACACTTGCGTCTCTCCACGAGTGAACACAGCCGAACCATGAACTCTTGGCAGCAAACCAACTTCACACCAGATAGGTCGAATCTCGTTCGTCTTTCTACCATCTGGACGAATACCCTTGTGCAAAATTTTATATCTCACTTTCTCTTTTTTCATGTTGTATAAAACTTGAGAAAATTCCTTTTGTTTGTCCGGATATTTTTCCAAAAAATGCTCTTCAACGTCTTGAATAAGATCATCTTCCATTGGCTCACGCACATGTCGATCGAAGTTTTCCAAAATTTCATCCATGCGTTTATCTGCAAATTCACGAACATCTTTATCCAATTCTGGATCAATGCTGTCGAAGACGATTTTGTCAGTCTTAGTAACATTCAATGATTTTACTAGTTCTTCTTGGAATTTTACTTGTTTTTTGATCTCTTCATGCGCAAACATAATGGCATCAAGCATCAATTCCTCACTGACTTCTTTTGCTCCCGCTTCCACCATCAAAATAGCTTCTTTTGTGCCACTGACAGTCAAATCAATCGTACTTTTTTCCATTTCAGCCACGGTTGGATTGACAATGAATTTCCCATCGACATAGCCAACTTTAACTGCACCAGTAGGTCCTTCAAATGGAATATCACTGATGGATAGTGCAATTGAACTACCTAACATAGCCAATGGCTCAGGTGGAATATCATTATCCACAGATAGCGGTGTAGCTATCACAGACACATCATTATAAAATCCTTTAGGGAAAAGTGGACGCAACGGTCTATCTATCAACCTGCTTCTTAAAATCGCTTGATCGCTAGGTCTGCCCTCGCGCTTTTTATAACCACCCGGGATTTTACCAACTGCGTACATCTTCTCTTCATAATCGACATTGAGTGGGAAAAAATCCATACCAGGACGAGGAGCTTTTGCCATAGTGACATTCACCATAACTACCGTATCTCCGCATCTCAATATGCAGTGACCGCTGGCTTGTCCACAGTATTTGCCCAATTCAACTTCAACTTCTTTTCCGCCAACTTCTAGTTTGTAAGTAAATTCTTTCATAATTCTCCTTTAATTCAAAGAGAATTATAACACATTAGTCGAAAAAAAGATATCAAATTGAAAACAATTTTAAAATTAATTATCAAAATCTTTAATAAAAATTGATTTTTTTAATTTGTTACAACAATAAGCTTATCCAAGATTTAATTTTTTTACATCATATTTTTATTCTTCAAATCTAAAATATTAGATCCCAAACTGATATAGTGATTGAATAATTCATTTGCTCTTTGCATTTCACTGTCTAAAATCGTTTCAGTTGTCATAATAGGCTTGATTACGCAATACATCGCCAAATTCGCGCATTCAATCAAAATGTTAGATTCAACATTCAATATGTTCCAAAGATTTTCAAACAAGTCATAACTATATTTATTGAATAAATTATTGCTATTCAAAAAGGCGAAAAAGTCTGCTCTGCATTGATTTTTACATTTTTCATTATAAAATTCGAGTTCGCCAAGGACGCGCAATTTTTTATAAGATGACTTGATAACCTTTATATCATCGTTCAATTTGATTTTCAGTTGATTGATAAGTGGTTCAAATTCTGCAGTAGGACGAATCTGTTCGTTCGCCTCTTTTACCAAATCGAGCATATTGTCAACATCCGATTTGATTTTTTCAATTTTATCATCAAGATCGGTTTGATAATTAATATCCAATAGATCTTCAACCATAGCTTTTAACGATTTTTTATATTGCGGTTGTGAGATCAATTTAGTTAAATTTTGCGTACTATCATTGTATAGCGTCAAGTACGAACTGTTTTGCAAAGTCAAATTTTTAAAGTTTGGATAATTTTGTATCAAATCATAAAATGCATCATAGATTAAAAACAAATTTTCATAATAAACATTGCCCACAGCATTCTCAACAATTTTCAAAAAATTGTTGAATACAGAAAAATCATATTCACTTGGCAAATTGAATCTATTTAAATCATGATACAAATTATAAATATTTGTTTCCATCTTCACCCCTAAATTCAAACAAACTTTATATATAGTGTAAATAAAGATAAAAAATATATTTGTATTATAATAACATAATTTTTTTTATTTTCAAACAAATTGAAGAATAAAATAAAAATTTATTGACATAAAAATCAAATAAAATACTATAAAATAATTAATCAAACTGTTTTTTTATATTAATTTTCAATATATAATTAATTTTATTCAGTAGAAAAATCAAACAAAAAAGCAACCTAAGTCGCTTTTAATTAACCACGAATGCCAAGTTTAGATTTAATAGCACGTGCGCGGTTGATATCCTGCTCTGACAAGTAATCCAATAATTTCTTTCTTGTAGAAACCATTTTATTAAGTCCACGAGTAGAATGTTTGTCTTGCTTGTTTTGTTTCAAGTGTTCTGTCAAATTTTTGATTCTAGCAGTAAGTAGAGCAATTTGCACTTCAATGCTGCCAGTATCTTTTTCATCTTTGCCGAACTCTTTCACAATTTGCGCCTTATCGATTTTCATATACTCTCCTTTTTATATTCGCCTGTGACAATGTGAACGCCGAGTATTCGATTCACTATTGCCAAGGTATGTGTATATATTAAATCAATTTCTAGATTTTGTCAATAGTTTTTCATACATATAAAACGATTTTCAACGCACACTACATTCAGGAGTTTTTATGAAAAAAATATTAATTGTATCATTTTCCATAATTTTTGTTATGCTTTGCACCGCTTTTTTGTTGCCGTCAATCAAGAAAGTGAATGCACTGCCTGATGATATGATTGTTACATATAGCGATATATATGAAGCAAATGAAACGGATGAATTTTCTCCATTAATCAACCTCGAACTACCCAAAAATTTAGATGTATCCACTACAGATGCCCTGACAGACACCACACTCAGTGTAAAACTTTTCAACCTATTCACGATAAAAAAAGTCAACGTTCGCTTGCTCAATGATACGGATGTGTATGTTGGCGGAGAAACTGTAGGCTTCAACCTCTATAGTGAGGGTGTGATTTGCGTTGGAAGCAACCCAATTCAGACAAGTGAAGGAGCAAAAGAACCAATAGTCAGTAGCGATATTCAAGATGGGGATGCAATAATTAAAATTGAAGACATTGAAATAGAAAGTATTCAAGACATTGACAGAATCATTAACCTTCCAAACTATGCAGGAAAAGAATTGAATATCACAATTATGCGAAATGAGCAAACTTTCGACACCAAAATAACACCTGTGTTTGATGTGCTCAGTCAAAAATACAAATTGGGACTCTGGGTCAGAAACAACGCAAGTGGTGTGGGCACTTTGACGTATGTCAAACAATCGGATTTTAGATTCGGTGCTGTAGGTCATCCGATCATAGATAGCAGTCTTGGCAACAATTTTAATGTTGATAGCGGAAAGATCTACAAATGTAGACTGTTAGGAATAAAAAAGGGTGAGAAAAACAACCCAGGCGAAATTCGTTCATCGATCAATTTGAGTGATGACGCACTTGGCATTGCTGACACAAACTGCAAATATGGTGTATATGGCAACATCTTGAACAAATCTATTATTGACGCCTCACGCACTGCCACACTAGGCGGAAGACTATCCGTAAAACTAGGATATGCCAAAATCTATTGTGCTATTGGTGAAGAGGGTGTGAAAGCTTATGACATCAAAATCATCAAGGCGAACAAACAAAATTCAGCAGATGACAAAAGTATGACAATCAAAGTGACAGACAAAGAACTACTTGAAAAGACAGGCGGAATCATCCAAGGCATGAGCGGAAGCCCAATAGTACAAAATGGCAAAGTCGTAGGAGCCGTCACTCACGTATTCATGTCCGACCCAACCCGTGGCTATGGCGTTTACATCGACTGGATGATAGATAATTAGTATTATTTAAAATAAAAAAGCCACTATTTTATAGTGACTTTTTATAAATTTTCTTTTAAGATTTTGTTTAATTTTTTTAGTTTTTCTTCGCTAAGTTCGGGGACGCCTTCTAGACGATAAGGTATGTTCAATTCTTTATATTTGTGGACTCCTATTGTTTTGTATGGTAGCAATTCTACCTTTTCAACATTTTTTATTTTCTTAGCAAAATTACTGAGTAAAATGACATGTTCTCTATCATCATTCATATTAGGGACGATTACTTGTCTTAACCACAACTTTTTGTTTTTTCTCTGACATGCGGATAAAAAAGCATCGAAATATTTCATATCCTGTCCTGTCAGTTCTTTGTACTCATCTTTGTCCACTGCCTTTATATCCAATATCACCAAATCAGTGTAATCTAGAATCTCGTCATACTCTCCAAATCCTACACCCGCTGTATCTATGCATGTGTGAATATTTTCTTTTTTACAAAGTTTCAAACATTCTAATAAAAATTCTGGTTGCAACAAAGGTTCCCCGCCAGAAAATGTGACACCTCCGTCTGAGCCAAAATAATTTTTGAATCTTCTTATTTTTTTTAACAACTCTTCTGGGCTTACTATTTCACACTTTCCATTAATGTCCCAAGTTTCAGGATTGTGGCAATATTTACACCTAAGTTTGCAACCCTGCAAAAAGGCAACAAACCTAATCCCTGGTCCGTCCAATAATCCCAAACTTTCAACACTGCTAATTTTTCCTAAAATTTTTTCCATTTTAAAAGTGTCTTTTTAATAAAATAAATTTTAAAAATACAAATTAAATTTATTATTTATTAATTTTTTA
>CAMLYK010000019.1 GCA_946491735.1 uncultured Clostridia bacterium
ATTTTTATATTTTTTAAAATAATCATAATTATTTATCAAAATTTCAAAATCTATTTTTAATTCTAAAAATTGTAAACATAAATATAAATTTTTTCTAAGGCAATTTGCATCGACCAATATATATCTTTGTCCTTGTGTTTTGATTGCAATATCTCGTGCCACTTCCTCTTCGAATGAAAAACTGTTGAGCGAATACATGCCCGGCAAATCATAAAAATCATACTCTTCGTCTTCATATTTTATGATTTTATGTTTTTCTTCCACTGTAACGCCGTGAAAATTTCCAGTGTGTTCACTGGATTTTGTTAGACTATTGAACAGTGTTGATTTGCCAACATTAGGATTGCCAATTATCAAAATCTTACGCATAATTCACCACTATCTCTTTTGCTAAATTATCTTTCAATGTGAAGCACGATGAATTAAAAACGATCAGCATAGTTTTTTTCATAACACTGCGATTTTTGACCATAATTTTGGTGCCAATATTTAGCCCTAGTTCCATAAGACGAATTTTAGTTTTTGTATCCACGATATTGATTTCTTTCACTATTGCTAAAGCATTTAATTTTATCTCGGACAAACTCATATTTTATAATATTATTGATTTGTGAATAAAATTCCTACTATCCAGATTGTAATAAAAAAGAACCAAACATATTGGTTCTTCATTTATTTTATAATTAATTCAATTGATGTATTTACTTTTATAGATTTTTTCAAAAAGTTAATCTTTTCACCATCTAATGTAAAAGGTGTATTAGAATGATTTTCAATCTTCACTTTATCTATATCTTTGACAATGACAAATTTGTTGTCTGGCTTAAAAGCCTTTACCCCGCGTAAGAATAGTTTTATAAATCTAAACAATGTGGCGAGTCCATTACTTTTTTTAATGGCAACAAGTTTGATAGTACCATTGTTCAGTTTTTCATCCATATTGATTTTAAATCCGCCCACTCTATACCCATTCATTAGCATAAAATATGTAAATTTCCCATTAATACGTTCGCCATCAAATTCAATCGTCATAGGCAAAGCAGGAATTTTGAAAAAAGATTTTATCCCAGCTAGAACATAGGCGAATCTTCCAAACTTCTTTTTGACATTTTTTCTAGCAGAATACGAAGCATCAGTGAGATATCCTGTAGCTAAAGCATATGTAATATAATCTGTCCCGTCATACATCAAATCGTATTTTGTAACATTCAATCTTAGTATGCAATCTAATGCTTTGTTCAAATCGTGCGGTATGCCAAGCGTGAAAGCAACGTCGTTGCACGTTCCATATGGGAGAATACCAACCAATGGTTTATAGCCACTTTTCATGACACCATTGATCGTTTGATGTACTGTCCCATCCCCTCCGCATGCAATGATGATATCATATTTGCCTGCATTCTTATTTGCAATATCCTCTACACCTTCTTCATTCGGGCTAGCGATCATGTCTACTGTTGAAAATCTGAGCAATAATCTCTTCTTAATTGATGGTAAAAACTCATCTATCCTACCTCGCATAGCATATGGATTATATAATATTAAGACAGTGGAATAATTTTTCACTCTTTACTTTTTCCTTCTTAAAATTTCATACTTTTTCAAATCAAGATTAGATTTGATATAAACCTGTTGTTTTGGTATCTTGCATTCGGTCAATTCATTACCATCAATATCTTTTATTTTCTCAATATTAATTATAGCATTATTTTTGAATTTAGACAACAATTCTAAACTAGAATTAGCGCTAAATCTATTTCTCATTTCCACTTTTGTCCAACCGTCTTTTGACGTATCCTCTAATACTACTGCCACAAAATCATAATCACTGACAGGCAGACTAGTGTCTAAAGTTTGCTTTGGATCTCCAAAATAGAATCCACATGAATAATCTCTATGACTTGACTTGTAAACTTCGTTTTTTATTTCATCAGGAAGAATATATTTGTCATGAGAGTCCATATAATCAATAGCCTTTCTATAGGCATTGACAATATTGGCCACATAGTATTCAGTCTTCATTCTTCCTTCAATCTTGACAGAATTTACACCTGCATCACGCAATTTATCTAGATATTCAATCATGCACAAATCTTTGCTATTTAATATGTAAGTGCCATGACTATCCTCTTGAATTGGATATTCTTGTTCTTTGTTTATCTCGCGAATAGCATACTCCCATCTGCATGCTTGCACGCACGAGCCACGGTTTGCATCACGATTAGTAAAGAAGTTTGACAACAGACATCTACCAGAATAACTGATACACATTGCGCCGTGTACAAACGCTTCCAATTCTATATCGTCTGGAATATTTTTTCGTAATTGTTTGATCTCTTCAATAGTCATCTCTCGTGCTAGAATCAATCGTTTCACACCCATATCTATGAATACTTTTGCAGCTTCACTGTTCGTAATGTTCGCTTGCGTGCTGACATGAATTGGCAAATTGGGTGCAATTCTTCTCACCATACTTATTATGCCCAAATCTGCACAAATTACAGCATCCACATTAATGCTGTCTAAATATGATATATATTGTGGCAAATCTTCTAAATCTGATTCATGCGGAATAATATTTACTGTGACGTACACTTTCACATTATGCTTATGAGCAAATTCGACTGCATCTTTGAGTCCATTCAAATCAAAATTGCCAGCAAAAGTACGCAGACCAAATCTTGTCGAAGCAAGATATACTGCATCTGCACCATACTCTATTGCCATGACTAACTTATCATAATCCCCTGCGGGCGCTAATAGTTCCATAATTCTATTATAAAACAAAAGAACAAATTTTTCAACCATTTTTGAAAATGACTTGAAAATTTCATAATTGTATGATAAAATAATTAATTTATAAGTATGAGGAGAATAGATGAATTACATTATATATTGCGATAATGAAAAAATTGAAAATTTTTATGTATATGACCAATCAAAACATGTAAAAAAAGGTGAACTTGTCTACCAAGATTATAGGTGTGGCAATTTGGTTTTTAGATCCGCCACCTATAGAGATAAAAACAAATTCAGTAGAAAAAATGGCTGTTTGACCAGTCTAAACAGATCATACATTGGTGATTTTTTGAAAAATAATACTTTAATACAATTACCTGTAGACATAAATTCTAGGTCTAAATTTGTGCTAGCTTTTTTGGGTGAAGACGGAAAATACTTGGGATTGAAAATTCGATTTAAATGTATCCCATCTGTCAATACCAAAAATGGCAAGACCACAACAAGCGGTAGATTTACTATGGATGTGACCTGTCAGGATCATGATTGGATAAAAAAACATTCTGATTTGAAACTTTTAGACGAAAAAATAAAGGAAAACGGTTATTATTTTAACGAGTTCATTTCTGAGAAAAAGGATAATGATCTAAGGTCAGTTTTAGATTTAAGTGAAAATAAATTTTAATTTTTCGATATTTTGAAGGAGTTTTAATTATATGGTGCAGCATTTATAGGCTTTGATTGCCTATTTTTTTGCTTACTCCAATGCCATCTCCTATATCATAAATTTTTGTATCCAACATTGGATCAGTTTTAATTGCATCAATATATCTATGCAAACCTTTTATCATTGCACGGCAACCCTTAGAAACAGGAATTTTGCCAGTAACCATTCCGTGAAAATACAAATTATCAGCAAAAATAATTCCGCCATCCTTAAGTATCTTTATCAAATATGGAAGGTAATTAATATATTGCCCTTTCGGTCCATCTAAATATATAAAATCATATTTATTTTTAATGCTTTTAATAAAATCTAGAGCATCGACATTATATAGACTTATTCTGTCATTGAGATTATGATCACTCACATTTTGCTTTGCAATATTAAATCTATCTTTATCTATCTCAATAGTATCAATATGATCGCATTCGGTGTTCATTGCAATAGAAATTGAACTATATCCTATAGCTGTACCAATTTCTAAAATCATTTTTGAATTAGAATTTTCAATCGTTTCAATTAAAAAATTCAAGGTGTCGTCCAAACTAATCGGCACCTTGTGATTTTTTCCATATTCTTTTAACTTTTCATCCAATTCAATCATCAATCGTTGCTCTCGATAATAATAGGAATTATCATTGGTTTTCTTTTTAACTTCTTGTTCAAATAATTGGTAAGTGCTTTTCTAAGTGCAATCTTAATATTCACATAGTCGCGTGAACGAAGGCTATCTTGGTCAATGCTATTAATAATTGTATTTCTAGCATCCTCTAGCCAGGTTTGAGCCTCTCCCATATAAGTAAATCCACGCGAAACAATTTCTGGTCGTGAATTGAGCTCTCCTCTCTTCGCACTGACATTCAAAATGACAATGCACAATCCATCTTCACTGAGTTGTTTACGCTCTCTAAGTACATTGCTGTCCATTTCTCCAATTCCCGCACCATCAATCAGTCTACTACCAAACGGAACAGAACCCGTACATTTCATAAAGTTTTTATTGATTTCAACACGCATGCCAAGCATAGGTAATAGAATATTATGTCTGTCCATTCCTACCATAACTGCAGTTTCACGTTGCGCCAACAGATGTTTTTGCTCTCCATGAACAGGGATGAAGAATTTTGGACGAACGAGATTGAGCATCAATTTCATTTCTTCTTTACATGCGTGCCCTGATGCGTGGACCTGCTCTAACTGACTGTAAATGACTTTAGCACCACGCATGATCAATTTATTGATAATGTTGTTCACAGACTTCTCATTGCCTGGAATTGGACTACTAGAAAATATGACAATATCATTATCTGATATTTCAATCCCTTTGAATTCTCCTGCCGCCATACGTGACAAAGCACTGTTTGGTTCACCCTGACTACCTGTAGATAAAATCAATATTTCGCTATCTTTATAATTTTTCATTTTATCTACTTCGATGATATTTTCTTTGTTGATTTTCATTTCACCAATTTGTGTTGCAACATCGGTTACATTCACCATGCTTCGACCAGTCAAAATGACCTTTCTTTTATATTTTTCAGCAAGATTGATCACCTCTTGCATCCTGTCAACGTTTGAAGCAAAAGCTGCCACGATCATCCTTCTGTCTTTATTTTCTATAAATAATTTTTCAAGAGTATCACCAACCACCCTTTCAGATAATGAATATCCTTCACGCTCAGCATTGGTCGAATCAGACATGTACAACAACACACCCTGTTTGCCAAGTTCTGCAAATGTGTGCAAATCAAATTTTTCGTCATAAATTGGTGTGAGATCAATTTTATAATCTCCGGTATGAACTACCATTCCAACAGGTGTCTTGATAGCTAAAGCAAAGGCACCCGGAATTGCATGATTGACATGAATGAACTGAATTTCGAAACAGCCCAAAGTTATTTTTTGCTTTGGCTTCACTGCTATGGTCTTGTATTCAACCCGCTTATGCTCTTCCATCTTTTTCTTAATAAGACCACATGTCATTTTGCTAGCATAAATTGGAGCATTTATTTCATTGATTACATACGGAATACTTCCTATATGATCTTCATGTCCGTGTGTTATTAAAAATCCTCTAATTTTGTCTTTGTTCTGGACAAGATACGTAATGTCTGGAACCACCAAATCGATACCCAACATATCACTTGTTGGGAACATCACTCCACAATCGATAATTACAATATCCTTTCCGTATTCAAGCACGGTCATGTTTTTACCAATCTCGCCAATTCCACCCAGAAACATAACCTTCAAATTATTTGCTCTAGTCTTTCCTTGCACTACGCCATACTGCTCAATATCTTCTTCGTTCTCAAAAATCGGATCTAAATTATCATCAATTTGATGTTCAACATTTTCTATAGAAGCATTGACCTTTTCATCATTTCTAGGTTGTTTACCTTGATGATTGATATGATTTTTTTTATGGAAAAAATTAGTTTTGTCTTTAGGATTCAAATCTTTATTAGTTTTGATTGAAGAATCAAATTCTTCACTTGTCATTAAATTGTCTATCATAAAATCTCCTTATTAAATTACAAAATTAGTGCAAAATGCGCACAAAAAAATAAATATATTAAACTATTAAAATATTATATATAAAAAGTGACTTTTCACTTGCACTTACAAATTATTAATTTAATTATACCATAAATAATAGGTTTGTCAAGTAAATTTTATTTCTTTTTATATTTATTTTTATTAAATTCTATAAAAAAATAGAAAATTAATGATAAATAATTAAAAAATATAAATAAATATTAAAAATATTGTCAAAAAATATAATAATTCCTATTTAAATTTTTATTAAATAAATGTTTTATTTAATAAATTATTTATTAGCAAATATTCAACTGAAAAATAATTGTTATTGTTTAAACAAATTGAAGAATTTTTTTTCACTGATCAAATCTTTCTTTTTTATCTCCCCATAAACAGTGCATGCAATAAAATTTGTATCAAATATTTCATCAATTAAGGCATTACACTCTTCCAAAGTAAGACTCATCGCCAATTTATAATTGCGTTCATCATCCAAAATTTTATCATAAATTCTATATTCATATAGTTTGTTTAACAACATACTAGCAGTGATATTTCGTGATTCATATGCATATCTCAATCTACGTTTTGCTTGCTCTAACTGTTCTAGTGAAAACCCTTTATTTTTCAATTCTTTTACATATTCCGCCACCGTTTCAACAATTTCATTTGCATTGTTTTTGTCCGTTTCTGTCACTATACATGATATTGCAGAGTTTTTGCTATATGTCATATAATAACTGGCAGAATATACCAAACTTTTGTCCAGTCTTAATTTCTTCATAATGCCATAACTGATATCGTTTATCATATAACTGATCAGCCCTTCTTTGATATAAAAGTCGACATCATCTCTCTTGCGGTTCACTTTGAAATCAATACACAGATACGTCTTGCCTATATCTTTGTACTTTGATTGTAAAAAATTAAAATCGGTCACGTTGAAATAAAACGGGTCGGGTTTGCAAAATTTTTCATCTTTTGGCAGTTTTTGCAACAATGTTTCACAGACTAATTTCTTCACTTGTTTTATTGACAAAGGAGTGCAAATATAAATATCCACGTTGTTTGCCACGAAATATTTTTTTACAAAATTTACAATATCCTGCCGCTTAATACTCATGACAGTTTTTTCATTGCCAATCACATCTGCATTTAAAAAATCGTGATTGTATATTTTCGATCTATCTAAGTTGTAAAAATATCTTTTATTGTCATCCTTGCTCTCATTAATTTCTTGCAATACAACCTTCTTTTCCTCTTCTATTGCTTTTGCTGAAAAATTGGATTCAGTCAATATCATTGCAACTGTTGAAAAAAAATCTTTCAATTCATTTGTGAAAATTCTACCTATAAACCTAATTTCCTTAAATGTAGTGAACGCATTGCTTACAGAAAATTTGAAATATTCTTTTTTCACTTCCTGTGCGGACAATTTGTCTGTACCTGAAAAGAACATATGTTCAACAAAATGAGCCAATCCCGGAATTTTTTCCTTTGATGCACCGCCTAAAAACGAAATATCTACATTGGTAGATTTGTTAGTTTTGTTTTTGACATACATGAGCCTCGCACCAAATGGCAAATTTATCCGTTTAAAATTCATACAAAATCTCTCCTACATTTGATTTTATTAAATATACATATTTTTGTCAATGAATACATGTAGTTTATTTACTAATTATGCCCTTAAAATAAAGAGATAAACAATACTTATCTCTTTATTATTAATATTCTAATTTACATACTATTCACTTCTAAGTGCTATGACTGGGTCTTTTTTAGATGCAATTCTTGCAGGAATCAAACCAGCGATGAATGTTAAAACAACACTTATGATCACCAAGATCACACTGCTCAATGGTTGCATAATGGCAAGACCAGCTATACCTGTCAATGCTTCTAATATCAAGGCAATAGGAATAGTCAACAAGCCTGCGATTATGATACCCAGTATTCCCGCAGTCAAACCAATTATTGTGGTTTCAGCGTTGAAGACATTCATAATATCTCGTTTTGATGCTCCAATACTGCGCAATACTCCAATTTCTTTCGTCCTCTCTATCACTGAAGTATAAGTGATAATACCAATCATCACACTAGACACTATCAATGAAATAGCCGCAAACGCTACTAAAACATATGATATGATGTCAACTAACGTACCCAACAAATCTGTAATCATTGCAGAACTATCTGTTAGAACAATCTGATTATCTTCATGCCCAGCATTCCAGTCATCAAGCATGGCGATAAGATCGTCTTTAGCTTCAAAATTTTTAGCATAAAAGTATATGTTATTAGGCACATCGCTCGCACCATAAACCTGCAAATACAAATCAATTATTTCTCTGTCATTCAAATTGACATTCAATGCTTGACGTAAAGTCTGTTGCATTTTCAAAGGTGAATCGTATCTGAACAAATCTTCATATTGAGTGCCAAGATATTGAGAAACTTCACTGATATTTACCAAATAATCAATGGCAAAAGTTTTTGTACCATCAATAAAGTTACCTTCTAAATCTAAATAATCTGATTGAATCTTTTGTACAACATCCGAACTTTTTGCATCTTCTCTATAATAATCTGCCAAATCATGAGTATACATTATACCATTTGAAAAGATACTACCTGACACATCTTCTTTATGTACAAGCACACAAGTAATTGTCAGTTCAATTGTATTTTGATCTTCATATAATTGCTCCAAATTTGACTGATCAATGACCGAACCGGTAGAAAAATCATACTTTGGAAGCATAGTATCCGTATCATAATATGCGTCATTCAATAGCAATTTATAAGTCTTCCCTATTATGTCATCATATTCAATATTTTCAATAATTGGTTGACCTTGCTCATCTGTTGCCACTCCGCCTTGGCCATCCGATCTATAGACTATATCTATACCTAAACTTCTCAATTCTGTAGTAGATAAGCCACTATCGCCTACCACCAAAGCAACTTCATTTCTATTAGTTGGATACTTAGCATTTGATCCTTTGATATCATATAGTGACAAAACATAATCTTGTTTTACCTCTTCAAAAAACAGTGCAGAAGTAGTACCAGACAATACGCTTGTCGAAACATCGCTATAAATTGCATTATAACCGGACAGATCAGAGTGTGTAATGAGTTTTAAATCTGTAGCATAACTGACAAGATAATCGTTCATTAAATCTTTTTTGTCATCACTTGAATAGTAATCATCTACATACTCAATGAATTCATTGCTGATATAGTTGAATTTACCCAAATTAATCAGCGAATTACTTGGATCATAGACATTGATATTGTCATCTTCATTTTCTCCAGTATCTATTCCGCCCTGTAGTGTGTTCATCATTGAGTCATAGTCAAGCGCTATAGCAGATACGGTCACTGGATATGACGACAAAGATTCACTCTGCATGTTGTCAATATATCCTGTCATACCTGCACTGACTGCAAGTATCAATGCTATACCAATGATACCAATGCTTCCAGCAAAAGATACCATTATAGTTCTACCCTTCTTTGTCATAAGGTTTTTAAAACTAAGTGCTAATGCAGTGAAGAAAGACATTGATTTTTTCTTTTCGGTCTTCTTGAACTCTACGTTTTCTTGCTTAGCTTTCTTTTGCAAATATTTTTTTATCTCTTTTTCTGATTCTTCCTTGCTGTACGGTCTAGTATCCTCAGTGAGCTCCCCATCTAGCAATCTGATAATCCTATTTGAATATTTATTGGCAAGTTCCGGATTGTGTGTCACCATTATGACTAATTTGTTCTTGCTCACCTCTTTTAACAATTCCATTATCTGTATGCTTGTTTTACTATCAAGTGCGCCCGTTGGTTCATCTGCTAGAATTATTTCAGGGTCGTTGACAAGCGCTCGTGCAATGGCCACTCTTTGCATCTGACCACCACTTAGTTGATTTGGTTTTGATTTTAGTTTGTCAGCAAGACCCACTTGTTCCAATACTGCAATTGCTCTCTTTCTTCGCTCAGCTTTCTTTACTCCACTAAGAGTGAGCGCCAACTCAACATTTTCTAAAACTGTTTGATGCTGGATGAGATTGTAATTTTGGAAAACAAATCCTACTCTATGATTCCTGTAATTATCCCAATCTTTGTCTTTAAATTCTTTTGTCGACACACCATCAATTATCAGATCGCCACTTGTGTATCTATCTAATCCGCCGATAATGTTCAAAAGAGTGGTTTTTCCGCAACCACTTGGTCCTAAAATTGCCACAAATTCACTTCTTCTAAAGCAAATATTTATATCTTTCAAAGCATTGACAGATTGATCCTTCAAAACATAATCTTTTTTAATATTAGATATTTCCAGCATCTTTGACCCCCATTGATAATTTACTCAACAACTCAAAAAATTTTGCTTTCTCCTCTTCCGTAAAATATTTGAAACTTTCTTTCATCATTTTATCTATATGACATTTGAATGTTTTTGCTACACCTCTACCTTTTTCACTTAACTTAACATTGTATTTTCTTTCGCTATTACCTACTTTTTCGATATATCCCTTATTCATCAAATCTTTTACAGCACGAGTAGTGTTTGCCTTATCCACTCCGATTCTATTGGTCAAATCCGTCATATTCATCTCTCCAAAACGATGAAGATTGGCTAAATACCATGCATGAAAATGTGTCAAATGATATTTTGATAGCATACTATCTTGTATTTTTCGCATGCGTTTATCAAAACATTGTATCAATTTCCCAAAATCATAATTGAAATAAGACATTTTACTCATACTTGATTTATAGCACATTTATGTTGATTAGTCAACTAACTTTTGCTCTTTTTTAACTTTTTGTTTAAATATTTTTATACAAATAAAATATGTATTACGACTATTTCATTTTGTACAATAATAAAAAAATTATTTCAAATCATAGATTATTATTGTGATTTTTTCTAAAATATGCTATATTAGAATCATAAGAGGTTAGTTATGCAATATTTGACAAAAACAAATGATTCAAACGAACAAGTACTCATAGTGGATAAAACCGAACTCAAAACTAGCGTGGATACTATTCTTAAAGTATTATCCCATAATTTTAATAACAACTACCCTACATATGTATGTGTCACACGCTCGCTTGATACAAGTATTGATAATACTAGTAACTATTTATACGATTTTGAGGAGATGAATTCACTTTATCAAATTGAAAATTTTTATTTGTCCAAAGGATACAAAAATGCATTAAAATTCTCTGAATTGAATGGTGTAAATAATGAACAAGATTTCAAATCTGCTTGGCCATTTAGTTTGGTGGTAAAAGCCAATAAAAAAGTTGATGAAGTTGTTTCAAAAATGCATAAATTAAAATTGACTCCATTTGAAGCAATGCTATATGTTCATATGTATGTATCCAGTTTCCAATATAAAAAGAGTACAAACAACTCTAAATGGGACGCTGAAATCTCTCGTGTGATATTAGGTATGGCAATGGATCAAAAATTTATTGTATGCTCAGGACATTCAAGTTTTGGAAAGGCAATTATTGATAAATACAACGACCCTAACCTATATTGTGACTTTTCTCCAATTCAACTCATGGATAAAGAAAATTTACAAATCTCCGCCCATGAGCAATTGATAGTGGGTTTGAAAGATGAAAAATATAATATCTCTGGACTATATGGGGACGATATTTGCTCAAATATATATGATGACAAAATTGCAGACATTAGCGCATGTCTATTTCCTCTTGAAGATGTTAATAATATGAAAGATTATACAACGCGAATAATTAAATTTAATAACAGATATGAAGAAATTATCTCACCATCATTTGATAAGATTTCTAATAGCGATGTTCAAGAATTCCTTGAGTCAAACAAAAATAATAGTATGGATCTAGTCGCAATGACGATAAAAAGGAAATTTGAACGCCGTGTAAATAAAGATGCTATCAAATCAGAGCCAATTCCGTACGACACTTACTTTAATGCACTATTCACTTTATTATATAAAATGTACTGTCTAGAAAGCGACATACCATACAACAAAGAATTTGAATTTTCAAATTCTGAAACTCCTGATATTGATGATGAAATCATAGACGACTTTAATGCTGATTGTTATCAAATAATTAGGAAATCAATCAAAAATGCTCAATCATTATTTTCATTCATGAGTTCAAAAAACACATTTTGTCTTGCTCCTTATTACGAAAAGGACCCAATGATTAAAGATTTAAAGTTTTCACAACCATAAAAAATAGACACCTAATAAAACTACAATTCTATTAGGTGTTTTTATTTATCTTATATTAATATCGTCATCATTGTCCCAATATTTAGATTTAAATTTTATTAATTCTAAAATGTCATTTTCTGAATATGGGCGAAAATGATTTAAATCAGTACCAACGTTTAATCCAAAAGATTTATATATACCACTACCCCTATGTACATGACCAAATAAATTGAAATAATCTGATTTAAAATCTTTTGGTTTATGAGTCAAATAAAAATTATAACCACCAAAAGATAAATAACAATCTTTTAAAACATCTTTATATCCTAAATCTATACAATATTTTTTAAATTTTTCAAAATCATTATTAAAGAAATATTTTATTGCTCTCTCTTCGTTATTACCTATTATTAATATCACATTAGCTTTTATTTTTTTTACATATTTTAGTGCTTCAAAAAACTGATTAGATTTTTCATTATCACAATCAATCAAATCTCCTATAATATATATTATATCACCTTTTTTTGCAACTTTATTAAACTGCTTAATTACAAATTGATTATATTTCTTTACATTTTTAAATGGTCTATTATCTACCTTAAAAGTATTTTCATCTGAAAAATGTATGTCACTTGTAAAAAATTTCATTTATAATCCTTAAATTTATTATACCAAACTACAACAAAATTGTAAAACAATTGTCTTATGGATTTATCAAAAATGAATTATAATAATTTTACAATTAAGAAAGCTGTACAAATAAAAAATGACTTGATTTTGCAATTTTTGTGCATTTCAAGTCATTTAATTAAAATACTATAATAGTATTTATCTGGGGTGGCTAGAGGGACTCGAACCCACGACAACCAGATCCACAATCTGGCGCTCTACCAACTGAACTATAGCCACCATATCGTCACAACTCTCGCTATGCCAAATTGTTAAATGGTTAACAATAGTTGGCTTTTGCTCGGTTGCTCCTCCTCCCACTACGTATCTAACGATACTTGTGGGAACCCTATATACTCTGCCCATATTTTCCCACTTCGACATTGGTTTTGTGGGAGCTCTACTCTTTTATGATGTATGCCCTCTATTATCGTTTTGCCCTCGCAAAACTTTGTTTGACATATTGCCTTCACATCATTGCTATATATCTATTATTTACTTGGTTCTTTAAAGATAAGAATTGCACCGCAATTTGGAGTGGAACAAATGCTTATAAATTCATAACCATTAGCAGTCATTTCATTAATCTTATCTTCAATTAATTTTGCTCTTTTCTTAGCACTGGCAGTATATGGAATTATAACTGTCTTATACATTTTTCTCCTAATGATGACAATGTCATCTGGCTGGGGTAGGTAGATTCGAACTACCGCGTGCAAGAGTCAAAGTCTTGTGCCTTACCGCTTGGCGATACCCCACTAAATTTATGACACTAAATTATTTTACCATAAAAAATGAAATTGTCAATCAAAAATTGTATAAAAGCATAAAAATTTATAATTTTTCATTAATTATTATTAATATTTGTTTTATCAATTTATCTCTAATTCTTTACAAATCTTTTCTTGTTCTAAATTATGCTCCCTCAGTGTCATAGTTCGTCCAAGATCTAACCCTCGAAAATATGGAACAAATTCATTTACTCTACCTATCAATTTATATGGCAAAATAATTTTTTAATACTATAATCAAACATTGTTTCACAAACTGTGGGATCAACTAATACCCATTTATCTTCATAATAACATTCGCAAAATGAATGTCCTACTGCAATATCATAATTATCACCGTTTTTCAATTTTTTAAGCCAGTTATATTCAACAGTATGAAGAAATGTTGTAGGTATACCAATTTGTCTTGATAGTGTTGCAAAAACAAGTGCCCAATCTGTGCAACCTGTTGAAAACCCACTTTCCCAAATTTCTCGTGCAGTACGTTGAAATTTGTATTTCCGTCTTACATCTTCATTCTGAGCACGCTTTAAATTTTTATGTATCCAATGATATAAACTTTCAATTTTTGTATAATTCTTATTTATTTTTATCTTATGATTATAGTCATAATCGACTTTCTCTAAGACATATTCCTTATCTAGAAACGGCTCAGTCAATACCCCACTTTTTAAATATCTCTTACATTCTAATTTAGTCAATTTTTTCATTTTTTAACTCCTATTAAATTTGCGTTTCAAGAATTTTAATGTAAAAATAGTTTAATTTTAAAATTCTATAATGTCAATTAAACATTATTCGTTTTAGTACAGATGCTTTTAAATATTCTAATCAATTTTAGTTCAAAAAAACATACCTACCGTTTATTTAATCTCTTTCATTATTTCTACGATTTCTGCCGTGCCTTCAAACAGTATTTCTTTTATTTTATTATCATCAATATTATTTTGAGACCAATATGCCCTAGCCTGTTCAATATAAGTTGACATACTTTCTCCCTGTCTTGCGATTGTCACTTCTCCTGCTTTAAAAATTGTACCATTAAGTTTTATTGCAACCACTTGAAATTGTTTACCCTTTTTAGATTTTACAAAATCGTTTAGATTGCTAAGAGAAGTATCTTTATTATTAGATAGATACAGACAATGTAATCTAGATGGTTTATCAGGAAATTCTTTTTCTCTAACAAATTCTAATGCCAACTCTCGCAAGGTAAAGTCATAATCATCTAAAATATGTGCTAAATCATATAATTCATCTTTTTTAACTTAGCAAATTTCTTATTTATTTTAGAATAGATAAAGTCACTTGCTCGCTTGCCTTCTAATAAAAATTTTGTCATCATTACTTTTCTATACTGACCATTAATGGTGTTTCTATCAAAAACTAATTTTTGTCCTACCTTATAATCTCTATCAGTTGCCACCTGATAATAAATCTTATCTTTCACTCTTTCCATAATTGAATAATACCTTACAAAAAAATGAATGTCAATCTTTTAACATTCATAATTCATTCATACTTAAATCGTTTTAAATATTTATATTATGGTGCGTCAAGAGGGATTCGAACCCCCGACCCCCGCCTTAGAAGGGCGATGCTCTATCCAGCTGAGCTATTGACGCATATTATACTGGATAGTTTCTAATCTATAATAAATATGCTATTATTCAAATTATCATTTATTTTTATATACAAAAGGAGTTTAGCAATGCAAATTAGTATTGTAATTTGCACTGCAATGGAGCGGGTGAAGAGAATCGAACCCTCGTAACTAGCTTGGAAGGCTAGCGCTCTACCATTGAGCTACACCCGCATGTGAACGTGTGTATAATAACACATATTTAAAAACATTGTCAAGTTTATTTATTAAAATTTTAAATTATTTCAAATTTTTTTTGAATTTTTTTCATAAATTCACTTGTTTTTTTTATTTATATAGTGTATAATACAAAAGTCGCTAGCAAATTTTGACATTATTTTATTGATAATTTCAATCAATAAAGTTAAAAAGGAAAATTAAGTATAATACGAAAATTGCGAAATATATGAGCAATTGAGTAATTAAGAGAGTTGAGACGAGGTTCATTAGCTCAGTTGGTAGAGCACATGACTTTTAATCATGGTGTCCCGGGTTCAAGTCCCGGATGAGCCACCAAACATTAGTCCAAAGTATAATGACTATAAACTTATACTAATATAAAATAATAAACTCCATCGAGTGTTGCTAGACACGAGATGGAAAGAGGAGCAGCCGATAAAATGTTTATAATTGCGAATACAATGAGCAATTTAACATAAAAACGAGATGCGACGAGCGGATGTGGCGAAATTGGCAGACGCGCTAGACTTAGGATCTAGTGGGAGACCGTGGGGGTTCAAGTCCCTTCATCCGCACCAGACAAGAATAAAACGAACCTTGAAAATGAGAAATTATCTCAATTAAAGTTCGTTTTATTTTTTAATAAAGATTGGTTTGGGATTACATTTAGTTCTAACAAAATATTAAATAAAATAAAACTTAAATAAATTTTTTTATAAAGATAACTTAAATCATATTAATTTATAATAGATAATTGTGCTTTATTTTATTGCATTACCTATTAATGGAACTATAATGCTTGCTACTTGAACACCTTGTTCAACAACCCATCTCATAATTTCACATAATTTTTGCCATTTTGTTTTTTTCGTAAATTTTGATTTTACGATTTTCTCGAGTTCAGATATTTTTTCTTTAACTTGTTTTTCTTGTTCATCAGATAAGCATGCATTTTCTAATTGTTCTATAGCATTGTGAATAGCTAAATTTATATCTATACTTGAAGATAAGACATTATTGTTATTTATATTTATTGTAGTATCAGGTTTATTCTGCTTTGTTACTACTTTTTGAGGTTTCTCAAAACATATTTCATTTGCATAATTCTCTAAATTTTTTAGCATTGAGTTTAATAATGATTTGTCAAAACCATCAAGCCCCATGTCAATGATATGGTTATTCGTTGCATCTTCTGAAATTAATTTTTCAATAACCTTGTTGAATTTAATTCTATCAGAGTATGTATGATAAATTGTCTTTATTGCTTCTTTAACAGATTTGTTAGACTTGCATTTTTTAAATTTATCTATATCTTTTAAAATGTTTTTTATTATAGGATAATTCCTATCCTTACTCAACATGCCTTCAAGAGTGAAGATAATAGCATTACAATCAGATATAAAATCTTCTTTTGTAAGTCGTTCTTGTGATTTTTGGTAGGTATATAAATATAAACTTTGGAAATCTATTTCTGTAAAGTAAAATCTGGTTTTATCTAAAAGAGAATCCATTGCTTCATAACAAGGAGCTTTCTTTTGGTTTTCAAATTTTCGTATTTGCTCCATAGCAAATTTTATTTGTTCAAATGTCATATTTGTTCCTTTATAACAATTATTGTTTCGTCGCCACAGATATTTCTAATTTTCATTCTTAAAGGTTTTTTGTTAAATGATATTTTGCCGTCCCAATAAGATTTAGTTTTTTCGCCATTAATGGTAACATAGTTGTTCTTTTCAACTTTAATTTCACTATCAGAATTCCAAGTACCTTCTGCGTTTGTGCAATCAAGACTGATAAATTCAATTAATTCAAGTCCTTCATCGCTAATTGTTAAAGGTTTGTATTCTTCATTCTTTTTTATAGCTTGTGCGTGCATCTTATCATTATATCCATCAATTTTTTGTTGAACTCTATCACTTGCAAAATGTTTAATTTCAATTTCATTATCTTTTATTCCATAATCAACTTCATCGCTAATAACAACTTCGCTTAAAAGTTGTTTCAAATCTCTAAACTCAATTTCTATTTCAGTGTTGTTTTGCTCTTTAATAAAATCATCAATCGCTTTCTTATCTTCAATATCAATATAATACACAATAACTTTTTTGACATTATCAGGTAAATCTGGCAATGCTTGATGTATAATTTCATTAACAAGCCTTGTATCTAAAATTCTTCCTGTTCCTTCAAGTAAATTAGGAATATACACAGGCATCATTCCATATTTGCTGTCTTGAATTGAACCCTCCCAAAACTTATCAAGCCCATCTTCATTTTTAAGCCCTTGAATTAGAGATTTTAATTTATCCATTGTTTGTTGTGGATTTCTGAATAATGACACACCATCTTTAACTTCTAAAATCTCAAATTCTGCTTTATTTGAAATAAGTCTATCTCTTATCGTTTGAATACTATTTATTCCAACATCACAAGTTATAAATTTTCTATTTAACTTATGAGCAACTGTTGCAGTAACACCACTTCCACCAAAGAAGTCAGCGACAATCATTCCTTCATTTGACGATGCTTTTATAATTCTTTCTAATAATGATTCAGGTTTTTGAGTGGAATAATCAGCAAATTCTGGTAGTGCGTGAAATACTTGTCCAATATTGTTAGTCTTTGTATCCAGCCAAGTCCAAACATCGTCTGCTTTTCTTCCCTCATCAGCATAATATCTTGTTGTATTATTATTACCTGACATTCTATATTTTCTACCATTTTCATCGATAAATGGATAAATTGATTCATCTTTTACAGCAAATCTTGTTTGATTGAATATATTATCTGTGATTTTATAAAACAAAATTGTATCGTGTTTTTTTGCAAAGGCATTCAAAGGAGCAGTTCCCGCTTGAGTATGCCAAATAATTTCGTTTAAAAAATTATCTTCACCAAATATTTCATCCATTAAGATTTTTACATAATGGCCAATATGCCAATCAAGATGAACATAAATCGATGCAGTTTCACTCATGATAGATTTAATTGCAAGCAAATTCTCATACATCCAGTTTAGATATGCTTCTTTGTTCCATACATCACCATACATTTTTTCTTCAAATGCTTTTAAATCATCATTATTAAGTTCAGTTTCTGCTTTTTTAATCGCTTGATCTACTTTTGGATTTCTACGTATATAAACTTTCTTTGCATAATCGGCACCACTTGCAAAAGGTGGATCAATGTAAACTAAATCAACTTTTATATTATTTTCTTTTAAATAAGCACAAGCAGAAAGGCATTCACCACGAATAACAAGATTGTTATCTTTGTTTTTGCCCACTTTTTCAATACTTTCCATTTCATATAAAGGCATACCTTTTGCAATACTACTGTAAACATTATCGTTGTCTTTATATTTTAAAAATCTTTGAGTTCTTGTAAAGTTGTTTAATATTGCTTGTCCTTCAATTGTCTCTGGAAAATATGGAACATATTTAATTGCCATTTTTATTTTTCTCCTTTTGTTTATCTATTTCTGTATTAATTGTATTAGTAATTAAATTTTGTAACGATTCATTAGTTATAATTTGACCCACTAATTTAGCACCTAATTGATTTATTACTTCTTGATTTTTCATATCTTTTTCATGTTTTTGTTGCATTTCTATTTTTTCCATTTCAAGTTGATGATTTTCTTTCATGTTCTCTAACTCATTTTTATGCAATTCTCTTACCTTTTCAATTTCCTTATTAGAATTTTTAACTGCAAGAATATATGATAATATTCCAGAGATTAATGCTGTTATGATCGGCACACAAATTGTTAAAACTGTTAAAATCTCATTGCTCATAATCTACTCCTTAAACAAATTGTAAATTTTGTCATTTAGTCTTTTTAAAGCATCGTTTTCATTTTCATTATCTTGCATATAGAAATAATCAAATTTATTGTTATTTATCTCTAAAAATTTTGATTTAACAAAATCTTTTTTATCATTAAATGCTTTATCTTCTGCAAAGCCTGAACCTTTTGTTTCAATAATTAAAACTTTGTCAATTTTGTCATTTTTTCTATTTAATACTAGAAAGTCTGGTGTATACATACCGATGTAATACCAAGCATTTTCTTTTAATTTGTAGCACTTGATTTTAAATTCTGTAAGCGCCCTATCTCCATTGTAATAGACTTCTAAATTATTGTTTTGGAAAGCTGGCAATCTTAAAATCTTTATAAATATGTTTTCTTCAAACTTACTTTGCGAAAAATTATAAGGCAAATATTGAAAAGTTTTATCTTTTAATTTAATTTCAGGTGAAATGCTAAATTTTTGTTCTATAACATCTTCCATACCAAGAGCTTTTAACCCTGCAATTTGCTTTTCTTGCTCAGGGGTGTAGAAGGTCCCTCTTTTGTCTATTTGTATAATTCTATCAACAACATTTTTTAATGGATAAAATTTTGAAGCATCACTTGTTCTAACGATTTCTGTAAAATTATCTTTATTTAGTAAAGATTTTGAATCAAATAAAACTTCTTCACTTGTTTTAAATGTGTATGATTTTTGGAACGCTTTTCTAATTTCGCTGTTAATTTTAGAAATATCATAAAGATTATTAAAATAATTTAATTCATCTTTACAAATAGTTATAGTTGTAAATATATTTTTCAAAATATCATCATATTTATATAAATCACTTATTTGAAACAAATTGAAACTTTCTTTACATATAGCAAGCAACCATTTTGAATAAGTTGTTATCTCATCACCATAATCGTTTTCAAATTCAATATGATTTAAAGTTTGTCCTTTTATATCTTGTTGCACGGTAGTTACTATTTGCTTTTCAAGTTTAATCTTTTTTAATTTATCTTGAACTGATAAATTATCTTCAACCTCAACTGTTTCGTATTCAACTTTAAATTGATAAAAATCTATATTGGGCAATTTTAATCTTTTAGTTCTGTCATATCTTCTAATATCTATTTTGTCAATCCTTTGAACATTATTAATTTCTTCAATTGATGTATGTTGTTCTTCTGCCAGTTGAGAGTTTAAAATTTTTGCATTATAATCATTTAACCATATTATAGCAGTTTCAATTGTGCTATTTTTATCTACTTGCCTTAAACACCTACAAGAAGTTTGTAAAACCATATTGTTAGGGCAGTCGCCTTCTTGTGAAAGAATAACCCCTGTTAAACTTTTACAATCCCAACCTTCTTTTCCAATTTGAGCGAGCAAAACTATTTTCTTTTTGCTTACACTTGAATCAAGCGATAAAAATTCCAACTCTTCTTGTTTGGAACAAGAATATTTTTTATCTTTATCTGATCCGTGATAACATAGTATAACTTCATCTGGATTAAGTCCGTATTTAGTTGCGATTTCAACACATTTTGGATAAATCACTTCTCTTAACTTTGCAATTCTTCCACAATAAATTGCTATTTTAGCACAAGTTCCATTAGAGTAAATTGTATCTTTATAATTTTCAAAGAAATCTGTTAAACCTTTCTCAATTATCAGCATACTATCTCTGTCTGTAACTATATTAATTTTAGGCTTTTTTAGAAATGTTTCTACTGCTTTAATCAAAGGAAAAAAATTTACAATATATGGAATTTGTATTGTTTTGTATGTAAGGTTATTTGAAAAATTAACAGATTGCCCTTTATTATAATAAGGAGTTCCGCTAAAACCAATCATACCATTCATCTTTCCATTGCGATACCAATAATCTACAACACCATTAAGTTTTACTTCTTCATCGGCAAGGTGATGCACCTCATCAACTATAACTTGAAGATTAGGAATATATGCAATAAACTTCTTTAATTCATTCATTGCTTTTTCTTCTTCACTAATTTGTTCAAATGTAATTTGCCTTGTTGTTTTATCGAGTTTTATATTATCTAATATTACTTTCTCAGCATTTGTTACTAATACCAGTCCAATAAGTGAATCAAAAGGTTGATAACTTGCAACTTTTTGAACATTAGGATTTTTAATTTTATTGCTCTTCTTCGCTGTTTTTGATTCTTCTAATACTTCAAATTTTAAAACTTTTTTTATTTGTTTAACCGCATTTTCTGGCAATACCCATGTCGCATCAAAGTTTTTAATAGTTTTTAAACTAGGTATTACAGAAGATTTTAACCCTGATGGAGCAAAAATAATAAAATTATGTGCAAATGATTTATTGGTTGGTTCTTTTAAAGCAAAATATAAATCTAAATAGATAAATGATGCCATTAGAAAAGTTTTTCCAGCCCCCATAGGTAAACTAAACAAATAGTTAACATAATTTTGATTATTAAACATATTTTTTATCGCACGCTTAAAGTCAATATTTTCAGCATTGCTTTTAATCTCATTATTTAACAACTGAAAAATTCTATTTCCATTTTCATCTGTCAAACTACTATACTCATAAAGAGCAAGTGCTTCTTTTTGTTCCCTTAATATATTTTTAGTTGAATCTTTTAATTCTAATTGTGAAATATCAATTTCTTCATTAAAAAGTCCTTCTATCATACATTGATATAAAGGTTTATTTTGACATTTAATTTTAAGAAATAAGTAGGTTTTAATTGCATCAATTTGAGAATCTCTCATTTCTCCTTTATTATACATATAGTCTATCAATTCCTGCACAGTGCAATCATTACTTTGGAACCATTTATCTCTGGCTTTGTTTATCATTTTAAACAGCATTACGTTTTCTCCATAAAATTATTAATATATTATAACATAAAAACTTATAATTTGGTATAATTTTAAACAAATTTAAATGAAAAATTAAAAATGGGATCGTGGCGTGTGCTTGTCTTGAACAAGTGGTGTCGCTTCGCTCCACCAGACAAGCACACGCCTAAATACAAACAAAATGTAAAATTGAATATAAACACAACTAAACTAAAAGATTAAGTTAAACTAATAACAAATTGTTATTAAATAGAACAACTATAAATTATTAGCTCAAAATTAAAAATATGAAACCAAAGTAAACTTTGAAAAAAACAAGATTAATAAATAAAGAAAAAAATAAAGCGTAAAAACAAATTAACCTTTTTAATTACGCTGGAACAAAATAGCAAGAACTGACGAAAGAGATGTCGCAAGGCGCAGGCTTATCCATTGCGACATTCTCTTCTTTTTTATGTCAGTTCTTGCTTTTCGTTATTCTCCTTTTCTTCGCCTTTTGGCTGATATGTTCGCATAGTTCTCACAACAATTCAAGGGAAATATATATTTTTATATAATTTTAAGATTAAGTCTTGCCTTAGTCTTATTTCTTTAAACAAAATATATATTTCTTCTTCCTTGACTTGTTGTAAATGAAATTTTGAATGTTT
>CAMLYK010000020.1 GCA_946491735.1 uncultured Clostridia bacterium
CACTAGAGCTAGGAGTAATAACAGTAAACAAATACAAACTCACTATTGAAGTGATTAGAGGCACTGATTATGTTCAAATTACCACTAATCTTCCAATAGAAGATAACGGTATACCTGTATATTATGAGGAAGGCACTACTATTGAATTAGATATTGCAACCAGAGTTGAAGGTAAATATACTATTACTGCAAGTGGAGATTTAACAATAAATGGTGCTGAAAGAATTACAGAAGAAATAATCTTAAATATGGATAAGAGTATTCAAATTTATGTAACAGCGAACATATACAATGTATCACAAGAGGAGTATGTATATACAACGATAGGAGAGCAAGAGAGCGGAGAACCAACCTTAGAACTCGACCCAATAAGTGAGCTAGAGATAAGCGGACAAAGGTATGGAGAAGAAGGATTAATAAGCTTCTTGAAGGAGAGCGCACAAGCGGATAGAGAGATAACACGAATAATACTGGAAGAAAGAGGCCTAGGCGAGATAGAGATCGAGATAGGAGAGGACGGCTACGAGATAAGTAGTAGTGGAAACTATGAAGTGCTAGAGATTGAAGGAGGCTATGTAATAACGCTTGAAGGCAAGGAGTATACCGTGCAAGATACAGGCGAGAGGATAGAGATAAGGTATATAACAGAAGAGGAGATAAGCATCCGCTTAGAGTACACAACATTAAAAGAGATAAGACCATAACCTTATCTCTTTTTTAATTGTACTTTTGGCTAGAAAATATAAAATGAAATAAAAAAATGTGGAATTGTAATATCCACATTTTTTAATAAACATGTTTTATGATTTGGACATAGATTGAGCTTTCAATAAATCTCTTATTTCTTTTAATAAATCTTCTTGAGTTGGATTATTGAGTCTATCAATCTCTGCTTGTTTGATTTTTTCTTCTTCTAATTTCTTTTTATTTTCTTCTTCAATACGCTCTTTTTCCAAGAGATGTTCTTTCCACATTTCTTTGAAAGGGCGATTGTTGAGTTTTGCGAGCCTTTTTATTTCACGTTTTTCAGCACGAATTTCTTTATTTGTTTGATATGAAATACCCTCTGCTAAATCTTTGAACTTTTTTCTTGAATTGGTAACAATCTTTACCATCAAGAACACCGATATTGCTATGATCAAAAAATCTATGACCGTTTGAATAAAGTTACCATAATTCCATGTCAATTTGGTACCGTCTTCAGCCACTCTTAAAACGACACTCAAATCCGCCAAACTGTTCGCTCCAGTGGACCAAGTAATTAGCGGCATAATGATATCATTTACTAAACTTGTTACAATTTTATTGAAGGCGGTTGCAATAATCAACCCCACCGCCATATCAAAGACATTTCCTTTAGAAATAAATGCTTTAAATTCATTAAAAAATTTTTTCATATTTGACCTTTGTAATTATAAAAATAATAATAGTATAATTTTATTTTATTTGCAAGTAAAAATCTTAGATAATAATATTTTATAAAATTTTCAATTATTTTGAAGAAATTTTAATATTATGTGATTTAATATATAATTCTTTTATTTGTTCTGGTAAAATATTGATGTTAATATTTTTCAAATCTCTATCCGTTCCGCGTTTACTAGCTTCATTGTAATACCAGCATTTGTAATTAATTAAATTCATGGCATCTTGCAATTCATCTATTTGATTTATAATTTTTTCTTTTTGATTTTCAAACATTTGCAATCGTTTTTCTATAGTACTGTCACCCTCGTTGCACCAATCTAAAAATTGCTTGATTTCTTTTATTTGCATGCCTGATTTTTTCAAACATTCAATAACCAGTATAGATTCAACATCTGCATCATCGAACTGCCTGATACCATTTTTGCGTTTGACATTTGGGAATAGCCCTTCTTTGTCATAATATCTAATCGCTGAAACTGTCAAATTAAACTTATCTGATATTTCTCCTATAGAATACATTTTTATTTTCCTCCAAAAAATATGTTAAAATTGCTTGACCTAAACTTAGGTTTAGGAGCTAAAATAATAATATCACAAAAATAAATTTGTGTCAAATGGGGAGGTAAACATGAAAAAACAAACTGCAGGTAGAGAAAATCTTGGCGATTTGGCTCCAAAATTTGCTGAGTTAAATGATGATGTATTATTTGGAGAAGTTTGGTCTAGAGAAGACAAATTGTCATTACGTGATAGGAGTATGATTACAATCACGGCGTTGATATCAAAGGGAATATTTGATAATTCATTGAAGTCGCATCTGATCAATGGAAAAAATAATGGAATAACAAAAGAAGAAATAGTAGAAATGATCACACACATTGCGTTTTATGCTGGTTGGCCAAATGCGTGGGCAGTGTTTCCTTTGGTTAGAGAAGTGTATGCAGATGGACAAGATAAAATAAATCCACTATTTGGTTTAGGCAGTGCTAATGATGCATATGCTAAATATTTTATTGGAAAAAGTTATTTAAATCCATTAAACGTGAAGGGAGTGAATGTGGCAAATGTTACATTTGAACCAAAATGTAGAAACAATTGGCATATTCATCACAAAGGAGGGCAAATATTATTATGTACAAATGGTACAGGTTGGTATCAAGAATGGGGAAAACCAGCTCAAAAATTACATCCAGGAGATGTTGTATATATTGCACCGGAAGTAAAGCATTGGCACGGAGCATGTGCAAATGAATGGTTTACACATATTGCAATAGAAATTCCAGCTGAAAATTCATCTAATGAATGGTGCGAGCCTGTGATAGATAGTGAGTATAATAAATTAAAATAAGTTTTTGAATTTTTTAAACATGAATTATAAATATAAAGGAGAATAATTATGGGAATGAATTACATTCATGAATTAGATAAGAATGTTTCAAGACAAACAGTTTGTTATCCGAACAGATATAATATGATGATTGCAGGAGATCTTTATATGGCAAAGAATATTGACAAAAAGAAAAAATATCCAGCAATTATCGTGGGTGCACCATACGGGGGAGTGAAAGAACAGGGACCGTGTGTTTACGCCAATGAATTAGCAAAAAGAGGATTCATCGTATTGACATTTGATCAATCGTTCATGGGAGAATCAAGTGGAGAGCCTAGGCATGTTTCATCTCCTGACATTTTCACAGAAAATTTTAGTGCAGCGGTGGACTTTTTGGGAGTGCAAGACTTGGTTGACAAAGATAAAATTGGAGTGATTGGTATTTGTGGATCGGGAGGATTTGCACTTTCGGCAGCACAAGTTGATATGAGAATAAAAGCTGTAGCGACCGCCAGCATGTATGATATGACGAAAGCCGTTAGACTAGGTTTAAACGATTCTCAATTACATGATTTGAAAGAAAAATTGTCACTACAAAGATGGGCAGATTTCAAAAATGGTTATCCTGAATATATACCTAGTTTTCCAGAAACTCCTTTGGATAGTGTGCCAAAAGGAATGCCTGAACCAGATGCTGAATGGTTTAGATTTTATGCAATAAAACGTGGGCATCACATAAATGCAAGAGGAGGATTTACTTCGACAAGCACGCTTGCCATGATGAACTTTAGATTATTAGATTATATCAAAGAGATTTCGCCTCGTCCAATCCTATTCATTGTGGGAGATAGGGCGCATTCAAAATTTTTCAGTAAACAAGCCTACGATTTAGCACTTGAACCTAAAGAGTTGTTTGTTGTCAAAGATGCTGAGCATATAGATTTGTATGATAGAACTGACAGAATTCCTTTTGATAAAATTGAAGACTTTTTTAAAAAAGCGTTCAAATCTTAATAATTTTAATTATAAATGTTATAATAGGAGATAAATATGAAAAGTATTGTCACATATTTTTCAGCTACAGGCTCGACGAAACGACTGGCTGAGAATTTAGCTAAAGCTGTTGATGCAGATATTTTTGAAATTGTTCCAGAAAAGAGCTATTCGTCACAAGATTTGAATTGGAACGATTCTAGATCAAGGACTTCCCTTGAAGCAAAGGATAAAGACATAAGACCCGCAATAAAAAATAAGTTATCTGACATAGACAAATATGAAGTGATATTTTTAGGTTTTCCTATATGGTGGTATACTGCGCCTAAGATTATCAACACTTTTTTAGAAAGTTATGACCTGAAAGACAAAACAGTAGTGTTGTTTGCTACCTCTGGAGGAAGTGGCTTAGGAAATACAAAAAATGATTTACAGAAAAGTTGCGACCAAAGCACAAAAATAATCAGCTGGAGAGTATTGCATTCAAATCAATCTGTTGATTCGTTGCGAGATTTGGTAAAAGAGTTAAAGTTATAAAAAAAATACACATTTTTGTGTATTTTTTATATTAAAAAATTATTTTTTACAATAAATAGATAATATTTTTAATATTTTTTTCGTGCTATTTTTGTATTATCAATTTTTCTGTTTTGCAAATCCTTGATAGGATTTTGTTTATCTTCAAATCTATAATCTTTTCCAAATTTTTTGATAGCTTTATCAATTACAATATGACTTGGAATTTTGTTTTCATTTTTTATTATTTCATCTTGATACAAGAAGAAATCTGCATTATCCTTTAACTGCATGATATCAGTATATTTTTGTCTATCTCCTGTAAGCAAAATCGTGCGCTCTAAAACTTTGCGTACATAATCTTTATTAGTTCCCAACGTCAACAATTTTGGGAATTCTCCACTACCTATAACTTTTGTGTATGATGTTTTTTCATACTTGTTTAACAATTCACATGCCACTTTTAAATGTGCACATTCTATTTCAAAAAATTTAAACCAAATGTTTTTGATATATTCGTCTTTTTCTTCACTATATGCACTGTAATATAAATAGGCTTCAGTATATTCATGCAAAACCCACATTTCGAGCCAAGTGCATGTCGGATCTTTTAAACTTTCATATTGAGTGACATGTTCTTCTTCTACAAGTCCAATTTCAGCATACAATTTTCTTCCCAGGTCATTTTTATACCACTGACTGATATTCATATAATAATTCATAGTCTGCTGTTCCGCTGCTGTGATAATGTTTGCAACTAGTTTGCTATATATATCACTTTTGTTGGCAGACATTGCTCGTTTCACATTGTCTTTAGGATATCTGTGATGAGCAATCGTTGGACGTCCGGGCGTGATTTCGGTCAGGTTGCCTACAAGTTTTTTAGGATCTGCATTTTTTACGTCTATCATCATAAGATTGCTAAATCTATACAGATGGTCGAAATCTTCTAGCAAGGCAAAATTCAGTGCTTCCACATTATTTTTGTCATTATCATTTTGGGCTAAAGTGGCAGTTAAATCAATTGCCAGTTGCTCGTATGAGATAGTCGTTTCTAATATACTTTCGTTTACAGGTTTTAAACAAGCAATCAATTTTTGCTGTTGTTGTTCTTGACTTCTGACAACAGCAATCATATTTTTTATTTCATCATTGTTGCAGTGTCTGGCAAATTGGTGTAAAAACCAAACACTTTCGTATTCCGTCCCATTCATTAAGATCACACGCGTTTTTGTATATGGCAGAGTTGTTTCCTTTTTATAAGCCTTAGGGTAGATTGAATCTAAACTGATGAAATATTTATCTATATCTTTTGTTTTGTATTCTATTGGATTCATATTTCCCTCCACATAGATAATTACCAAAATTTATTAATATAAACTGTTAAAAAATGAAAACAAAAAAAAGGAATAATGTCCTTTTTTCTATTTTTATATTAAATTTATATTGAATATTTTTATTTTTGTTTGCCACTCTTGTGTTTATGTTTCATTGCTCGCACTGCTTTGCTTAATTCCATTATAGGGAAAGGGATCAATGCTATACAGAAAGAAAGTAAATAACAATAATATGGAAGATAACACATTCCAAATGCACCGACAACGCCAGGAGTGAACAATACAAATCCGGCTAAGAGAAGGGAAATAATAATTATATAGTTTAGTTTTTTGTTTGAAAACATACCTATTTTAAATAGAGATTTCTCGCTTCTCATATTATACGAATGTAGGATTGTAGAGCAGGTCATGACTATAAAAGCGCAAGTTCTTCCTGCTTCAATTGAACCAACTAAATTTTTGCCTAACCAAAAGCCTCCTATTGTCAACAGCCCGAACATAATTCCTTGCAATAAAATTCTTATACCATTGCCGTTGGCAAAAAGTCCTTCATTTTTTGGTTTTGGTTTACGATTCATAATATCTTTTTCTACAGGTTCTATCCCAAGTGCAATGGCAGGTAGGGAATCGGTGACTAGATTGATCCATAATAGTTGAATTGATAAAAATGGAGATATTTTCCAAATTGACATCATTAAAAATATAACTAATATTTCGCCAATGTTTGTTCCGAGCAAGAAAGCTACAACCTTTCTAATATTGTCATAAATTCCTCTTCCTTCTTTTACTGCATCGACTATTGTAGCAAAATTATCATCCATCAAAGTCATGTCTGCAGCATTCTTTGCCACATCTGTTCCAGTTATGCCCATGGCGCAACCAATGTCTGCGGCTTTCAAAGCGGGAGCATCATTGACTCCATCTCCAGTCATTGAAACGACTTGTCCACGTTTTTGCCATGCTTTTACAATACGTATTTTATTTTCAGGTGTTACCCGTGCATAGACTGAAATATTTTCAACTTCTTGATCCAGTTTTTCATCTGACATGCTATCCAATTCAACGCCAGTAATTGCTCGATCTCCCTCACAGAAAATTCCGAGTTCTTTGGCAATAGCTGTTGCGGTGATGACGTGATCTCCTGTAATCATTATTGGCTTAATTCCGGCATTTTTACATACTGCCACCGCTTCTTTTGCTTCTTCACGAGGAGGATCGATCATACCTAACAATCCTATAAATGTTAAATTGTTTTCAATTTCATCTGGATTGAGGTTTGTGGGTATTTTCTTAATTTCTTTGATCGCTACAGCAATGACGCGCAGGGCATTTTGACTCATTTTAGCATTCATCTTTTCAGCCATTTTGATATTTCCTTTAATGCATTTTGAGGCAAGAATATCAAATGCACCCTTGACGATAACTATATTTTTATTGTTGATTTTGTTGATTGTTGTCATCAATTTTCTATTTGAATCAAAAGGGATTTCATTCATTCTAGGATAAACTTCGTTTAAATTTTCTTCTATGTTGTCTAGTTTTTGATAGGCATGTATAATTGCTGTTTCAGTTGGGTCGCCTATAAGTTCGTCTTTATTATTTGTTCGGACAACTTTAGCTTCACAACAAAGTGAAGTATAGGTCAAAAGTTGTTTTATTTTTTCATCATTAGTAGGGAAAGAAAGAATTTTATTGCCATCAGAATATGCTTGTACTATAATCATTTTGTTTTGAGTCAATGTTCCAGTTTTATCCGAACAAATGATAGATGCACTGCCCAAAGTCTCTACAGCTGGCAAGTGACGAATCAAAGCATTTTTTTTGACCATTCTCTGTACGCCAATTGACAAAACTATTGTCACTATTGCAGGCAAACCTTCTGGAATAGCAGACACGGCAAGAGATACAGACGTCATGAAAATATCCATTACATCCATATTTGAAAATATTCCTATAACAAATATGATTGCAGAAATCACAAGTGTTATGATACCCAAATATTGTCCAAGTTTGGCAAGTTTTTGTTGCAAAGGTGTTTTAGTTTCTTTTTCATTGGATAACAAATTTGCGATTTTTCCTAACTCAGTATTCATGCCTGTTGCAGTTACAATGGCTGTAGCATGACCATATGTAACAGAACAGCCCGAAAATACCATATTAGTTCTATCAGTTATAGGAGCGTTGACTAAAACTTTTGATTTTGCGTCTTTTTCCACTGGCAAAGATTCTCCTGTCAGTGCAGATTCTTCGCACTTCAAATTGACACTTTTTAAAAGTTTTGCATCTGCGGGAACAAAATCACCTGCTTCCAAGACGATTATATCGCCTGGAACAATCAAGGATGAATCAATAATTCGTTCTTTTCCATCTCTTATGACTTTTGCATGAGGAGCGGACATGTTTTGAAGTGCAAGCAGAGCCTTTTCTGCACGGTTCTCTTGGATCAAACCTATTATTGCATTCAAAATGACGATTAATAAAATCAGTGCAGGTTCAATGAAATCACTGGGTTCTTTTTCTATTATTGCTAAGATAAAGGACACAAGGGCAGCTATTAGCAGTATAATTATCATAACATCTTTGAATTGTTCAAGAAAACGAACGAAAAGAGTTTTCTTCTTTTTTTCTTTTAATTTATTTTTGCCATATTTTAGTAGTCGCTGTTGAGCCTCATCTTCTGTGAGTCCAGTTTTTGAATCCGCATCAGTATTTTGTAATTCAATGTCCATGATATAGCTCCTATAATTTAAGATATTAATTACAAATTTTTAATAAAAATTTGAAATAATAAATATGTTATATTAATTGCATACTTTAAATTAACATTGAGATTCGTGTCCGATTATAGTTTGAAGATAATTGAGAATTTCTTCCACTTTTTTATCATCTCCTTCAATTGCGACAATTTTCATAGGAGGTATTGTGTAATCATCTATTTCAAATTTGATATCATCTTTAATATACTCATAGCGAGTTCTATGATTGTCTGCGCTGAGACTAAAATCAATAACTTCGAGCATATTTAAGATTGTTTTTATATCATCTTTTTTAATCGTTAAAGGTAAAGATTCTTCTGAAATTTTAAAATTTTTTGATTTGTTTCCAACATTTTTAAAATCAAGAACAATATTTTCTTTGCCGTCTTGAATAGTTGTAGTAATTCGAGCAATGATGTGCTTTGCATTTTGATTTTCAAATACTTTTCTATTTTGTTTGGTCACACTTTTCTTTTTAAACCCATTTTCTTCACAATATTTGATATATGGTGTCACATCATCAACTTTGAAGGTGTATTCGTGTTCTTTCATTTGTCCTCCTGTATAAAAAAATTATATCACATTAAAAATAATAAATCAATGTAAAAAATGAGTATAAACTATTAAAACAAGAATTATTGTAATATTGATTATAACTAATCATTTTATCTATTTTTTTGTTTTCTTTTTCTTCAAATTATTTATGAGCAAAAATATTCCAAGCAAGACTAACGTTGAAATCGTTATTACCAAAATCAAACCAATAGTTGATACGTCATGACCAAAGAATGACATTTTTACATCAAAACCATTTGCAATACTGTCTATCATTTCGTTTGGTAAAGTCTTTCCCATTTCATTTATTACACCGTTTAAGAATCCTTGTCTAAACAGAACGGTTGCATAAGTTCCGGGTAGAAGTGATACAAAACCTTGCATACCTTTGCCCATGGTGTATATTGGAATATATGCTCCACAAATAAAACCGTACAAAGCAGATACCAATGTACAAACACCACTTACAACACCTTGTGAAAGAGTGAAAGTCCAAATAATATTAGCAAGAATGGTGCCAAACAACGATGTTATAACTATATTAAATACAATTAATAAAAAATCCACAAAAGTAAGGTAAAACCCAACGCAAGCGAGATAAATTAATCCTATCAAAAGTAATACAAAGGCAATGATTAGCGTTGAAAATAAATTTGCGAGCACATAACTTAATTGAATTGTACTTTTTTTAACAGGGGACACCAAAAAATCAATATTTGCTCTATTGATTTTGTCAATAACCATCATTCCAGAACAAAAGGCAACAGTTATGCAAGAAGTTGCAAGGACGGATGAGAACAGCCAACCACCAGTGAATGCATCAATAAGTTTTTGATCCAAATTAAAACCGACAGTGATGGAAAGCAGACTGTCTTCATAAGTCGATTTAAGAAAAACAACAAATAAGACAAGTAAAATCAGTGGGGTTATCAGTGAAACTAAAAATGTAATTTTGTCTTTAAAATATAGCTTTATGTTTCGTGAGGTTAAATAGGTAAGCCTCCTAAATTCAGATTGTTTGCTCATACATTCTCCTTCAACTCTTTTCCAGTAACAGTTAAAAACACATCATCCATTGAGCCTTTGACAATTTCAATATCGCTAAAGAGGGTACTGTGTTCAACCAAAAAATTTTTTGCATCATCTGTATTTTTGAACTTTATTTCTAGATACTTGCTATCTTTTTTGTATGGAATGTGATCTTTCTTTAAAATTTCAATAATTTCATTATCATATTTATAAGCTTTAATAAAGTCACTTGCATATTTATTTTTTAGAGTCAAAGGAGAGCCTTCAGCTACAATTTTTCCACCATCAATTATAACAACATTATCAGCAATGCTTGCCTCTTCCATATAGTGAGTTGTTAGAAGAACAGTTAAATTTGTTGTTTTTCTGAATTCGTTAATCATATCCCAAACAAGTTTTCTAGTCTTTGGATCCAGTCCAGTCGTTGGCTCGTCAAGAATTAAAATTTTTGGTTTGTGTATGAGCGCTCTTACGATATCAACTTTTCGCTTTTGCCCACCACTTAATTTATCAAATTGTTTCTTTAAAATTTCTTGCAGGTCAAGTTTGTTTATAAAATATTCTAAATTTGCTTCAAATTCTTTTTTATTCATTCCGTATAACATAGCTCTATATCGCAAATTATCATATACAGACAAATTTTTATCAAGTACAGAGGACTGAAAAACAATACCGATATTCGGTAATATTTTATTTATATCATCAATTGATGTATTATTTACAAAACATTCGCCACTGTCTTTTGTCAACAATCCAACAAGAATATTTATAGTCGTACTTTTCCCCGCGCCATTAAGTCCCAAAAAGGCAAACAAATTTCCAGTTTCTACATAAAATGATATATCATCTACCGCCTTGGTATCACCAAAATATTTTTTTAAATTTTTTATTTCTATTATATGGCTCATAAAGTATCCTTTAGACAAAAGTAATATACCATAAAATTATTATTTTTGTCTACTTTATTAAATATCTATTATCAAAGAAAGAGGTAGAGGCAATAGATTTTAAATTTAATTTTACAAGAATACAAAAGACAATAGACATTTTGAAAAACTGTAAAAAATGTCATGATAAATATAGGGGAAATGATCAAAAGAAAACAAAATTATAAATTGTGCCTAAAATGTGCCTAAAATCATAACAATACAAAATATTGTATAATTTAATTAAAAAATACCACCATATGCGGTGGTATTTTTGCTTGGCGGAGGCTTAGGGATTCGAACCCCAGGATGCTTTCACATCGGTGGTTTTCAAGACCACTGCTTTAGACCGCTCAGCCAAACCTCCGGATATCAATATTATTAATGTTACTTTTTAAGTATAACATATAAAAAAATTTTTGGCAAGAGATTTTTAAAAATTGTATTATATTTAATATCTTTTTATTATAGATATTGTAAAATTTGACGAAATTGATTTATCAATTCTGTTTCTGTAATTGCACAGTTGGCAGGGCTAGTGCTAGGAAGATATATTGATTTTTCTCCTGTATATTTTTGATATAGATTTGTGGCAGTTTTGCCCAATGTGAATACTGCTTTGATTTTTGCATTGTCAGTGATAATTTTGAAATCATTTATGGTTGGGTTTTTAATAGACGAATCACTGGCTCCACGTATTTCACATGAGGAAAGAACATCCCACAATGCTATGTGATTTTTTTTAACCAAATTGATCTTGTCCTCATTTGTTTCGGGATAAGGTGAATTTAAAATGATTGATAAAACTTTCCAAAATCTATTTTTAGGGTTGCCATAATACATATTAGCTTTTCTTGACATTTCTGATGGCATGCTGCCTAAAATCAATATTTTGCTATTTTTATCAAAAATCGGTTCAAAAGGATGGTTGATTAATTCAAAATTTTTCATAATCTAATTATAAACGAAAAATTAATAATTTACAAACGAATAAAAAAGTTTTGAAAACAAGCGAATATATGATATAATCAAATAGTATATTAGTAAAACTTATGGATAACAAAAGTATTTATATAATATTGAGTCAGACAGGGACAATGTTTTCGAGAGCATTGAAATTTTTCACTGGGGCAGAATATAATCACGCTTCTATATCCCTGACACCAACGTTGGACAAAATGTATTCGTTTGGTCGATTGAATCCATATAATCCATTCATAGGGGGTTTTGTCCAAGAGGGGAAAGATACAGGTACATTCAAACGATTCAATAAAACTCAAGCGATAGTATTAGAAATAAAAATAAGTGATGAACAATATGAAAAAATTAAATTTTTGATTGAATATTTGTCAAAAAACAAAATTCAATTTAAATATAATTATTTGGGTGTGCTTTGTGCATGTTTTAAGAAAAATCATGAGGCGGAACATAGATTTTACTGCTCACAATTTGTGAGAGCATGTCTGGTGTATTTAGGTATTGAGAATGCAGAAAATCTGCCCAAAATTATTAAACCGATAGATTTTCTTCAACTACAGAATAAAACTATACTTTACAAAGGATTTTTGAGAAATTATTTAACTGTCTGACAATTTTTTCTTGTTTAAATATTCTAATTGTTTTTGTGCTTTGCGTTCATAATTTTTTAAATCAAAATTATACAATCTTTTTACTTCAAACATGATGTTCAAAACGTTATATAAACAAAACATAATACAAGACAAACTGATGAAAGCTAATTGATTAAACAAAAAATCAAAGTTGGCAATTATAGCAAGTAAAAATAAAAAACTGTTTATAATTATATTCATAGTGAGCTTATTGAACTTAATTTTTAAATAGTATATCTCACTTTGATAGAAAGAAACAATTTTTAAATCTCTTTTAGATTTTGCCTTTTTGATTTTTCTATCAATATTAAATTCCAGTTTTTTGATTTCTTTTTTATAAGTAGGTAGAATAAATGTATATACTACAAATATAAGTGAATAAAGTCCTATATTAATTGAACATATATTAGATTTGTATAAATTGAAAGAATACATTTTTGAAAAACTTACAATTATAAATGATAGATACAAAAACACAAACAAAATCAATAACGTTTGAGGAATATAATCGTTTGGTTTGTAATCATTGATAGTTTTTTCTTGTTTAATTTTCTTGCGCTTGTCTTTCACATTTTCAATTATTATTGTGATGACAGCGGATAGTAAACTAAATATACCGATTATAATAGTAATCACAGTATTATATTTTAATACGAATTTTGACAAAACAATATAGAAAGATATTATTGAAACAATAAGAATAAGTAAAAATATTTCAAATTTATTCAAAAATTCGTCAGATATTTTAAATTTTTTCATATTTATCCTTTGTATTTTAAAATAATAACTAAAATTAATTATAAAGTAAAACAAATTATCTTTTATAATTAAATTAAATATTCATAATAGTTTTTTGGCAATAAAAAAATAGACAAATGAATGCCTATTTTGAAATTATTTTTTATTTGCTTTGGTGTCCACTGACTTCATATGACTGGCGAGATCAAGACATTTGTTTGAATAACCCCATTCATTATCATACCATGCTACAAGTTTTACAAATGTTGGGCTAAGCATGATACCTGCTTTTTCATCGAATATACATGTATGACTATCTCCAATAAAGTCACTTGATACAACAGGTTCGTCCGTGTAAGCGAGCACGTCAGGAATTATATCCTTACTATATTTTTTCATGGTTTTACATATGTGTTCATATGTTGTTGGCTTTTTCAATTTTACTGTGAAATCCACAACGCTCACATTGATTGTAGGCACTCTAAAACTCATACCTGTCAATTTGCCTTTTAGATGTGGTAGGACCTCTCCTACGGCTTTTGCAGCCCCTGTAGAACTTGGGATGATATTAGCGCTGGCAGCACGTCCACCACGCCAATCTTTTTTTGAAACTCCATCCACAGTCAATTGAGTAGCTGTTGTGGAGTGAATTGTGCTCATCAAACCTTCTTCAATTCCGTATACCTCATCAATCACTCTTACCAATGGGGCAAGACAGTTGGTCGTACATGAAGCGTTGGATACAACTGTCATATCTGTTGTATATTTATCTTCATTCACGCCACAGACAAAAGTTGGGCAGTTTTTACCTGGTGCACTGATGATAACTTTTTTAGCACCACCTTTTAGATGACGCATAGCATCTTCTGCTTTAGTAAATTTCCCCGTGCATTCGATGATATATTCAGCACCAGCAGATTTCCAGTCAATTAAATCAGGCTCCTTTTCGGTATAAAATGCTATAGATTTTCTGTTTAATTTTAATCCATCATTACTAACTTTTAGTTCAGAATCAGCTTTGCCATGTACAGTGTCATATTTATACAAATAACAGGCATATTCAGGAGTTAAAAACGGATCATTGATTGCCACCACTTCAACGTCATCTCTATTGACGCTCGCACGTAATACTAAACGTCCTATTCTTCCAAACCCATTAATACCAATTTTTACTTTCATTTCTTTTCCCCCTCAATTTAAAGATATTTTATTATATACAGACGAAATTGTCAAATGTATTTGTTTTTAATTTTACCCAGTTGGGAAAAATTGATACTATGATATTAGCGATAATTGCATATTTGTTAGTGACAGCCGTTATGATAACTCTTTGTCTTATAAAAAGGAAAAGATATTCAGTTTTTCCACGGATGAGGATAGTAAAAAATGGAATCATATTTTCTTCTCATCTAACACATAGGTTAAGCATTGGAAATTATAAATTCACAATAATAAAAGACATGGTCTATATCAAGACAAATTCAAAAATGGTAATATTGAAAAACGTGGATGATGTGTATTTTTATAAAAACTTTTTATATTTCCGAGCATTAGGGAAGTGTAGATTAATTTGTGATTGTAGTAAAATATATAAATATTTTAATATTTTAATAAAATCAGATTATATTGATGTGGAAAAAATCAAGCAAACTGCACTCAATGAGATAACAAATAATCTGTTTGAGTTTGAAAAGTGCAAAAATTTAATAAAGTATTTGAAAATTATTAAATATATATTAAAAATAGAGATAAAAGACAATTCTATAAAGGTAGGAGCGAACAAATATAATATCCCTTTTACTTTAATATATAAACTGAATGATAGAATAAAAAAAATCAACATTGAACAAACGTTTTGAAAATAATTCACAATTTGATATAATATTTACATGGCTAATATTAATGAAGAAATGAATATAGATTTTACTCCACTGGCAGAGAGAATGCGTGCTCGTTCTTTAGATGAATTTGTAGGACAAAAACATATTGTTGGCAAAGATAGTTTGGTTCGTCGTGCACTAATGGTAAATAGACTGGGGAGTTGTATTTTTTATGGTCCTCCAGGTGTGGGCAAGACGACGCTAGCATACATCATCGCGGATTCATTGAAACTGGAATACAAAAAATTGAATGCCGTTTCAAGTGGGGTGGCGGAAGCAAAAAAAGTTATTGACAATGCACGCACCCATTTTGAATTGACTGGCAAAAGTACGATTTTGATTTTGGACGAATGCCATAGATGGAACAAAGCTCAAAGCGATTCTGTACTTGAAGCTGTAGAACGCGGTTATATCACATTTATTGGAACTACTACAGAAAATCCACATATAAGTATGACGCCAGCAATTGTAAGTAGGTGCAGAGTGTTTAAATTTTTGCCACTAGAAGTGGATGACATAAAAGAGGCATTAATTCGCGCAGTCAAAGATAGAGAACGTGGGTATGGCAGGTTGAATATAAAGATTGATTCAGATGCGATTAGTCACCTGGCAATGTTTTCAAATGGAGATTTGCGTTCGGCATATAATGCTTTGGAGCTTGCTGTGACTACGACTCCAGTGAGCAAAGATAATGCTATTCATATTGATAAATTGGTGGCTAGTCAGTGCATTCAACAGCCTGTTATTTCCGTTGATGAAAATCTTTATTATGATATGCTGAGTGCGTTTTGCAAGAGTTTACGAGGCAGTGATACCGATGCTGCACTTTATTATGCAGAGAGGCTTATAAAAGCAGGGTGTGATCCTCTTTTGATCTGTAGAAGATTGATTGCTCATGCTAGCGAGGATGTCGGTATGGCAGATAGCAATGCTGCATTGCTTGCTATGGTTGCTATGAATGCAGTCAAGAATTTGGGCATGCCAGAGGGAAACATACCGTTAGCTCATGCAATAATATATGTGTGTGAAGCGGAAAAATCTAATAGCGTTGTAGTGGCATTGAACAAGGCAAAATATGATGCCGAATACAACCCGGATGATAATGTGCCTGAGCATTTGAAGAATTATCATTATGATGTAAAGAATCCACCAAAATATAAATATCCGCACGATTTTGGTGGATATGTGAAGCAGCAATATCTACCAGACAAATTAAAAGATAGAATATATTATACTCCAAGCAATAACGGTAGAGAAAGAGGTATGATTAGGAAAAAAGAACGCAATAAATAGGTTATTACAAAAAATAAAATGAATTAATAGGTTATAAAAAAAGTAATAAACTAAAAAAATTGTTATCAAATCATTTGATTTAAAAAAAATAATGTTATATAATACTGTATGTAAATTATAAAATACATTTTATGATGATAAGAAAAATTTTAGGAGGAAATTTATGGAATTAAAAGGTTCAAAGACAGAACAAAATTTAATGACTGCTTTCGCAGGAGAGAGTCAAGCAAGAAATAAATATACATATTATGCAAGCAAGGCTAAAAAAGAAGGATACGAACAAATTGCTGAAATTTTTGAAATCACAGCTAATAATGAAAAAGAACATGCAAAAATGTGGTTCAAACTTTTGCACGATGGAGATGTTCCAGATACTGTTGCCAATTTAAAGGATGCTGCGAATGGCGAAAAATATGAATGGTCAGAAATGTATAAAGAATTTGCTGAAACGGCGAAAAAAGAAGGTTTCTTGGCTATTGCAAAGTTATTTGAAGGTGTGGCAAAAATTGAAGCTGAACATGAAGCTAGATATAATGCTTTATTAGAAAATGTAACAAAGAAAAAATGCTTTGTTAAGAAAGAAGTATCTGTATGGGTATGTAGAAATTGCGGACATAAGCATGTTGGAAAATCTGCTCCAAAAATTTGCCCAGTATGTAGCCATCCACAGAGTTATTTTGAACTTGAAGCAAAAAATTATTAAAATAAAAAAACTCGTGATAACACGAGTTTTTTATTGATTATTTGTATGTATAATGGTTGCTGGACCATCTATACGAATTGTAGTCTGTTGATTTGTGTGTCCTTCAGAGTAACTTTTTGCATAACTTTCAATTTTACTATCAATTTGAGTTTTGCTAGTATTGTCAGATGATTGCTGAGGAGTCGCCTCTAGATTTTTAAGCTTTTGAAACAATTGTTTAGTTAAGTTCTGATCATTTGTTTGATTGTCATTAGTTTCAACAGTTGCTGAATCTGTACGTTTTGGATTTTGAGCCTTCACAGGTTTTTGAGTTGAAGGTTTTTGTTTTGCTCTAGTTTGAGTAGGTTTTGGTGTATTTTCAGAAGCAATTGGTTTTTGTTCATTGTCTGTTTTTTCCTGCTTGGTTGCCTCTGTACTTGGTTCTGAAGTTTGTTGAACTGCAGGCTCGGTTTGTTTTTTATCTTTAGGTTTTGATTGACGAGTGGTTGTTTTAGTAGTAGTTTCTTTATCTGATTTAACTTCATCTTGTTTTTTCACTGTTTTAGTTTTGGATTTTGGTTGACTAGATGTTTCACCGTCAATATTTGTTTGAGAGGTTTTAGCTTTATTTTTTAGACTCTCTTCATGTTCTTTTTTAGCCATTTCTCTCGCTTGTTCTCTTAAACTTGGTGTCTTATTTTCAAGCATTCTTTTTGGAAGATATGAACCTTCTGCGTTAGGTGTAGCAACATTAGGATCCAACATAGCTCTATATTTATCACGCTCAATCTCATGTTTTTCACGTTCAGATAGAGTGGTGCCTAAAGCGCTGATAGATAAATCGCGAACTGCTTCTTTATGAGATACTTTTAAATCTGAGATTTTAGCTTTTTTATCATTTTTACTTCTTGCAATGATATCTGCATATCTATATGATAATTCAAGATTTTTAGTTTTGCTAACAAGATATTTTTGGAACAATGCCAAATTCTTTTTAGATTTTTCATCTTTTGCCACGCTTAATTGTTGATTTGTCTGACGTAGCACATTAATAATTTCATGAAGTCGATTTCTATTAGATTTTTCTCTATATCTGTTGACTAGACGCTTGAATGGATTTTTAGTGTGTTTAGATTTAAGTAATTGATCTTGTTTTGCTTCAAATATTTCGAACAACTCATTGATAGGTAAATTCAATTTTTCAATATCTGCCATTTTGCTGATATTAGAATTTTTGATTAGATTTAAATTATTAGTCTTAGTTCCATATTTGTGTGCATAATGATATCTAGTTATTTTATTTTTCAAAACAATTATTGTCGGAGTTAAAACTGCACCGATAAGTCCGCCAACTGTTGCTAATGACGCAATGTTTAATGCTAGACTGTCAGTTAATAGAGGAATAGCACCTGCTACCAAACCGCTCGCTGCCACAATTCCACCAAAAGCTGCACAGATTAAAGTAGTAACGATGGTAGGTATTCCAATTTTTTTCCATAAGAAAGCGCGTTTTGGTTTCATCTTTTTCATTTTATGCTTGCCATTTGATAGGTAAGTATTGTATAAATTTTCTGATTCGGCTCTGGTTAAGCCTAAATCTGTGTTCATAGGGACTTCTTCCAAAATGTCTTTAATTGTTTTTGAAATAGCATTTTTATTTGTGATGATGTCACTGGTGTTTTGATCGTTTAAAATAGTGGATAAAAAACTTAAATAAGATTGATATTTGTCTAAGTCTGTTGATATTCTAGTGGTATCAACAAATTTGTTATGTTTAAAAGATTCTGAAAAATTATATCCACTATCTGTGATAGTGATATAGCCACGATCAATACAATATTGTTCAAATCGCTCACCTTCTTGAGAATTGTTTAAAAATTCATTAAACATACTGTTAAGCGATCTGATATCAATAGTAGTAGTCATAAACCCCTCCTAATGAAAGTTGTTTCACTTTCAAGTAAGTATAATACAGACCAGTGATTTTGTCAATACTGATTTTTAAAATTCTTTTGCAATTCAACAAAAATAGCATATATTAATAGTTTATTTATATAATTATTTAATATTTTTAAAATTTTTTAATTTTTTTTATAAGTAAATGATAAGTTTGTTTTATGTAAAACTTTTGACATTGAAATTTATAAACCATTACTGAATAATCAAATATTCATCACTCATCATTGAAAAAATCTACGGATTCAAAGATGATGGAGTATAAGTAAAATCGGACGAAATGTTCTTCTTTAATAACTTGGCAAAAATGATCTCCAAGAATTCGAAGCAGGTCATGTTGCGTTCTTTTTTATCATACTTTTTTAAATATGAGTTCAAAACTTTAATAGCATTATTTTCGAAATCAATAAAATTATCTTTTAACAATTTTTCGTAAACAATTAAAACACTGTTGATGATATTTTGCATTGCTAAACAAAAGTCGTTCAAGTCGAAATCTTTATCTAGTAAATATCCATCTGTAAAATTATAATATGGCATGTTTGTAGGTGCATTTGATTTTAATTTGTTCTTTATACTGTCAAAGTAATTGGATATGGTGTTTGTTTTGTCTGCATTGATTGTTGCCACCAAAAAAGTGATAAGACGTTCATCCTCATTGCTCAATATTTGAATATTCATATGTTTTGATGCAATGAAAATTTGAGAATTCAAATGTCCTAAAAGATTTTCAAAATAATTAGAAGTGTTATATATTTCAAATTCATTCATAATTTTCTATAAAAAAATTATCACACACCAGGCGGTCTGTCAATATGAAAATTAAAAAATTATTCTAAATTTGTGAAAATGATGATATAAATTGTTGTTTTTAACTATTTTTTTAAAAAAAAGTAGAACATTTATGATTTCATGATTTGTTCTACATATAGATTTGTTAAATTTATAATTTATTTTTTATTGATGATTATTTGATACATTTGGTCTACAACTTGCTCAATCGTTAGATGTGTTGAATCTATAATGGTGGCATTTTTAGGAATGACCAGCGGTGCATGTTCTTTATTTTTATCAAATTCATCTCGTGCAAGAATTTTTGTTTTGATTTCTTTAAAAGGCACAATTTCTCCATTGGCTTTTAGTTCATTCAGTCTGCGTTTTGCACGTTCATCAATTTCGCAATCTAAGTAAAATTTAAATTCTGCATTTGGCAAAACAAAACTGCCAATATCTCTTCCGTCAATGACCACATTGTTTTTCAAGCAAAATTCTTTTTGACATTTGTCAATTAAATTTCTGACATGTGTGTTTACACTAAATATTGGACATAACTCGCTTACTTGTAAACTTCTTAACATTTTTGTGTAATCAATATTGTTTACAAAAACGTGTTGTATATTTTTTAAAAACTTTATTTGTATATTACATTTTAAAATTTGATTTTCAAACAATGGGGTGGATGGGTCAAAGATATTATTGCTTATAAAGTGTGCCGTAATCGCTCTATATAGTGATCCAGAATTGAAATGATAGAAGCCCAATTTTTTTGCTAGAGCTTCTGCGACTGTAGATTTTCCACTTCCCGCTGGTCCATCAATTGTGATAATCATATGTTAAACTTTGCCTTCTTTTTTAAATTTCTTTCGATTCTGATCAGTTGATTGTATTTAGCAACTCGGTCAGTGCGAGATATCGATCCTGATTTGATTTGACCCGCGTCAACTGCAACTGCCAAATCAGCAATGAAAGTATCTTCACTTTCTCCACTTCTATGAGATATTATAGTGTTATATCCATTTTCTTTTGCTAGTTTTATAGTGTCTAAAGTTTCAGAAAGAGTGCCAATTTGATTCAATTTTATAAGAATAGCGTTGGCAATACCCTTTTTTATACCTTCAGCAAGTATTTTAGGATTGGTGACAAAGATATCATCACCAACCAATTGTATTTTTTTGCCTAATTTTTTTGTGATTTTTGCCCATCCTGTCCAATCATTTTCACTAAGTGGATCTTCAATTGATACAATTGGATATTTTTTTATGAGTTGTGAATACCATTCTATCATTTGATCGCTTGTTAGACTTCCGCCTTTACTTTTTTTCAATTCGTATTTTTTTGTCTTTTCATTATAAAATTCACTTGAAGCCACATCAAGAGCAATGGCAATATCTTTTTTTGGTTCATAGCCTGCATTTTTTATTGCGGTAATAATTGCTTCAATCGGCTGTTCGTTGTTTTTGAAATTCGGAGCAAAACCACCTTCGTCACCGACCCCAGTTGAATAATGCATGTTTTTTAAAACTTTTTTTAGTTCCATAAATGTTTCAGATGCCATGCGCATAGCATCAAAAAAAGTTTTTGCACCTATCGGCATTATCATATATTCCTGAAAATCAACATTGGAATCCGCATGCGCTCCGCCGTTTATTACATTCATCATCGGCATAGGAAGGGTAGTGCCGTTGCCTAGACTTTTGTATAATGGAATATTTTTGTTTAATGCATTGGCTCGTGCTATTGCTAGACTGACGGACAAAATTGCATTTGCTCCTAATTTGGTTTTAAATTCTGTTCCGTCCAGCTTCAGCATAATATTGTCTAATTCACGTTCTTTGCTCACGTCTTTTCCGATCAGGGCTTTTGCTATAATTTTGTTTACATTGTTCACTGCCTTTAATACACCTTTGCCATGGAATCTGCTACCTCCATCACGCAATTCAAGAGCTTCACGTTCTCCTGTCGATGCTCCGCTTGGGACAATAGCTCTACTTTTGATTCCATTTTCTAACGTCAATTCACATTCTACAGTTGGATTTCCTCTGCTGTCAATCACTTCGTATGCTTCAATGTTTTTTATTTTCATATGATCTCCTTGTTAGTTCAATTATACCACAACTCAAAAAATAAATAAATTGTTTGAATGATTTCATAAAAAATTGATCAAAAAAATTATTTTATTTCCACGTGTCAATTATAAAAATATAAAAATATTAAAAATTTAATTAAAAAATTGAATAAAAATTATTATTTTT
>CAMLYK010000021.1 GCA_946491735.1 uncultured Clostridia bacterium
AATTTATTTTAATTATTTATTTTTTTAATTTTAATTTGAAGATTTTTCATCAAGATAACTGGCCTCTAAATCTGATACATGAATTAATACGGCTACAGGGAATCGATTATACGCCTCTGCTAAATCTGTACCCATTTGACTGCGAATGTCAAATCCTCCCATATGCCAATTGATTGCCATTGCTTCTTCTCGAGTCAAACGCATGAATCCACTTATGATATATACAGATTTTTCGCCATGTCCATAAGGTAATGTATTGTTATACGCAAAATACGGAACTTGCACCCACTGTCCTTCAACCTTTTGATTGCGATAGTCCAATGTGTATGTATTCACTTTGCAAACGTCATGCAAAAGAGCAATTATTGCAATACTTTCGTCCGAAATTCGCTCAATATAGTTCTCGCCAAATTCATTGATTATATTCTTTTTAAAACGATAATATACATTCAGCGAATGTTGACACAATCCGCCTACATATGCCGAATGCCTATGTCCAGAAGCGGGAGATGTGAAAAAATTGCTGGAATTAATTAAGTAATCTAAAAGTTTATCCGCTCCTTCTCGTTTAATATTTTCATTGTATACCTTTATGAATTCTTCTTTTGCTTCTTCTACTGTCTTTTCCATATGATTCCTTTTTACATTTATCTTTGAATTATTTTCTATATTCGCGTTTGTGATATGTGGTATGTAGATACTGCTTTGCTTTTTCGCTCAATGGTGCGGATAAAAATTCTTTGTAAAGCATTTGAATTGTTGGATTCTCAAAACTTGATTTAATATCCATCTTCGCGTCTTGATCATACAGTCCCTGTGCTCGTTTCTGCACGGCAGCATCGTTATCATTCGTCTTAGGCTGGCCACCTCCACCAACGCAACCGTTTGGACATGCCATGACTTCTATCATATCAAATTTTGTATTCTTTAATTTGTCTAGAACGGATCTAGCCTGCATTGTTCCAAATATTACACATAATTTTATGTCCTTTCCAAGCAAATTGACTGATGCTGTTTTTATATCTTTATAACCACGAAGTTTTTTGAATTGCAACAGATCTGCTGGCGGATTTTCTCCAGTGGCGAAATAATATGCTGTTCGAACAGCTGCCTCCATGACGCCACCACTAGCACCGAAGATCACTCCCGCTCCGCTTCCTGTTGGGAATGCGGTATCAAATGGAACATCTTTTAACTTTGAAAAGTTGATCTTATTTCGTTTTGCTAACTTTCCCATCTCTCTAACCGATACAACAAAGTCCGTATCTCTACCATAATAAGATCTCAATTCTTCTCGTTCCGCTTCAAATTTCTTTGCCACACATGGCGTCATTGCAACGACTACCAAATCACTAGGATCAATCTTTATGAGTTTTGCAAAATAATTTTTCAACACACTTGCCTGCATGCCTATTGGACTTCGACAAGAGGATAAATTTGGGATATATTGTGGATAAAAGGTCTCAACAAATTTCACCCACGCAGGACAACAACTTGTAAATTGTGGAAGATTTTTGCCTGTTTTGATCCTTTCAAGCAATTCGCTTGCCTCTTCCATAATGGTCAAATCTGCACCAAAAGTGACATCAAAGACATAATCTGCACCGATCTGTTTCAATAAAGATACCATTTTCCCTGCAACAAACTCACCAGCAGGCAAATTAAACATCTCGCCAAGTGAAACGCGAACCGAAGGACTGGTCATTATTACAACTTTTTTCTTTGGATTGTTAATTGCCGTAATCAGCGCATCTGTAGAATCTTGCTCCGTGATTGCATCGACTGGACAAACATTTGCACATTGTCCACAATTTATGCACACTATATCTTCGCTATCGTATTTCCAATAGCCTGCAACACCCATTTTTTTCTTGCAAACATCCTTGCATTTTCCACACAATACACATTTTCTTTCGTTCCTTTTAATGCTTGGGTTGTCATGACTGATTGGCACTCTTATCTCACTGTATTTATCCATAATTTCTCCTATGTTTCAATTGTTTTCATCGGTTTATTTTCTTTGATATCTTTTACGCTTGTAACAAAGTCGGCAACTTCTTTGATTTTATCATAAAAATTCTTCATATTTTTAGGTCTAGGATATAAAGCGACGTTATATTCTTTCATAAATTGATCTTTGTATTTAAAGACTGAAATTATATCGTCATCGTTATCATAGAGCAAAACTAAATTCTTCCGAATCTCCAATTCTCTTTGCCTATCTTTTAACAACATACAAATTGGTTCAAAGCCAAGACTCATCCCAACGACTGGGCAAGGGATGCCTGAAAATTTTTCAACCATTTTATCATATCTTCCGCCACCGCCAATCGCTCCAGCAAATCCATCGGTGTACATTTCATAAACAGTCCCTGTATAATAGCCCTGTCCTCGCACAATAGATATATCGTATTTTATATTATATTTATTATTTGTAAGAATTTTTAGTGTGTCAATCAAATAATTCATTTTTTCAATCTTTTCTTTTGGCACACCGTATTTTTGACTAGCATCAAGTCCGTTATCCACAACATCATTGACTATATCTACGAGCCGATTGATATTTGCGGTATCAAAACCTTTTTCGATCAGTTCCATCATGACGCCTGTGATAGAAATTTTATCGATTTTATCCAATGTCACACAAACAGTGGATAACTCGTCATTTTTAAACCCGGCAGATAACACCAACTGATTCAAAATTTCACGATCGTTGATTCTCAACGTCAAATTTTCAAAACCTAAAAGCTTTAGAGTATCAAAGCACGTCTTTAGCAATTCTAACTCCGCATTGATGCTAGAATCTCCAAACACATCTATATCGCACTGAGTGAATTGACGATTTCTGCCTTTTTGTGGCCGCTCTGCCCGAAATGCCGAACCAATCTGAATTGCGCGAAACGGAAGTGGCAATTTATCTCTATTGTTTGAATACATCCTTGCTAGAGGAACTGTCAAATCATATCTGAGTCCTTCTTCAGCAATATCCGCCTCTTTTAAATCTTCTTTTGTCAAATCTAATTTGTCACCTCGCTTGATAGTTTTGAACATCAAACGCAGATTATCTCCGCCCTCACTGCTATTTAAAAAATCAAGGCTTTCCAAAATAGGCGTATCAATCAGATTATAACCATTTTTTTGATAACTGTTTAAAATCACATTGCGCACATATTCGCGCAATCGTGCTTCTTTTGGCAAATAATCATACATCCCACGAATTGGATTAAAATTTTTCATACAATCTCCTAAGCATATAAAAAATACTTGCTATCTAGCAAGTATTATAAAGGAAAACTGCATCAAATGTCAATCGTTTGAAATCTTAACTTCTCCACATAAAATATCATTATATGAATAGGTATAAATTGATTCTAGATCAAATGAACAAGATTTAACAGTGAACACACTGGCATATACATCTTCAATTCTTGCTCTATATGCACTAACTTTTCTTCTTCCACGATTGATATATAGATTGACCTCTTTGCCTTTTAAATCCATTATTTTCTGTTTTATGTTTTCGATGGTGTTAGGCATTTTTTTCATAGTTCACCCCTAAATATTTTTAGCTCTTTACCAAAATTTACACACCATCTACAAAATAAGTCAAAAACTTACAATCTAGTCGTCGTCTTCCTTGTCGTCATCCTCATCATCATCGTCTTCGGCGTCGTCATCTTCGTCATCGTCTTCATCTTCGTCATCGAGCATATCTAGATCGAAATCTTCGTCATCATCATCGTCCGAATCCATATCTTTGTCTAAATCTTCAGCAAAATCAAAATCGTCTGCAATTCCAGACGTATCTTCCATTTCTGAACTGTCGAAGTTGTCTGATTCTTCCTCATCGTCGTCATCTTCTTCGTCATCGTCATCTGCAATATACTTGTGCCAATCAGCAACTTCTTTGTCTTCAGCATCTTCGTTAGGTACGATGCCTAATTCTTGCCTACAACTATCGCAAATCTCTTGATCACTTTGAACAAAATTGATTTTGCATATTGGGCACAATTCCAAATCTCCAATATCATCTTCGCTCGATTTGATTAATTTCATTTCCTTTTTGCAAACATCGCAATACTGATCAGATTTTTTGATATAATTCAATTCGCAACGTGGACATAATATCCAGACAGGTTTTGTAGATTTTCCCATAAAACAACTCCTTATATTTTGCTTAGTATATTATAATTATAGAAATTTTATTTGTCTACTGAATTTAAAAAATATTTAAAAAATTTTAAATTTTTTTATCTACAAATTTATTTATATTTTGCGATTATCTGTCAAAAATCCGACAAAACAGGCAAAAAGGCGTCAAAAAAAAGAACATATCTACCTCGATAAATTCTTTCCTTTGTAATTATGCCCCTTCAATGAGCATCTTGTCTGCAACTAATGCAATGAATTCTCCATTCGTTGGCTTTTCGTTGCTTGAATAAACTTTGATTCCAAACAGATTATTTATGTTTTCAATTTTGCCACGATTCCAAGCTACTTCAATCGCGTGTCTTATTGCTCGCTCCACTTTTGATGCACTGGTATCATACTTTTCGGCAATGGTTGGATATAACTTCTTTGTAATAGAGTTGATAATCTCAGGATTCGCAATAGCGAGTTTAATCGCTTCTCTTAAAAATTGATAACCTTTTATATGTGCTGGTATACCTACAGTTATAAATATATTTGTAATCTTCTCTTCTATTTGATTTGGGGTTTTCGCATTAAAGAATACTTTAGTTTGACTGTTTTCTGGTTTCATCAAATCTTCAATTCTATCTTTTAATGTTTCAACATCAAATGGTTTGATACAATAATATTTTGCTCCCATAGAAATTGCTTTGTTGATAAAACCATCTATAGACAGCGAGGACTGTACAATTATCTTTGTATTAATGGATCTCCTGATAGACTCTAAGACTTTGAATCCATCACATTTTTGTAAGACAATATCCATTACTACAACATCTGGATTGTACTTGTTGATCAAATCAATTAATTCTTCTCCATTGGTAGTGTCGGCTAAAACTTCGTATCTGTCTGTTGCAAAATTTCGTTTCATTTCATCTAAAGTATTCTGATCTTCATCTGCTAGTATGAGTGTAATTTTTTTCATATTTCCCCCTTCTTTTTTATGTGTTCTGCACGTAAATATAATAGCAAAAAATCGCTATTTTTACTAAAAGAAAAAGTTATAAATTTGCTTATATTTAGCAATTTAAGGAGTATAAAAAATTAATTTGTCGAAAATGATTTATCTAAAAAGTAGAATTTAAAATAAAATAGTGTATTTTATATAATTCATCATAAAAACAAGGAGTTTAAACGAATTTTTTTCTTTTAAAATTTAAAATAAAAAAGAATGTTGAATTTTATTTTAATTTGTTTATCTCTTTTATTTTCTATTTTTTTATCATAAAATTGAGATTTTCTTTATACATTATAAAGACAGGAGGTTCAAATGGAAGAAAGCCAAGATGCAATCAAAATCACTTATGCAAAAAATTTGCCAAAAATAAATTTCAACTCCACGTTATCTGTAAATATTGATTCCAACGTGAATATCAAAACCATACTAGATATTGATACTTTTATATATGATAAAAAAGTGGAATGCGGAAATGGCAAAGCAGTTATTACAGGTAAATTGGGAGTAAAGGTTCTGTATATTGATACCGACAACATAACAAACACAATCACAGATTTTCAAACGTTTAGTGAAAATATTGTTGATCCATCGATCACAAATGACTGTATTATCAATCTATGCAACCCATCAATAGTCAACAATGAACTATCACACGAAGGCAGTTTGAAGATAAATTGTGAAATCAGCTTTAGTCCGGTAGTTTATTTAAACATTGGAATCGCTAACAAAGCAAGCAGTTTTGACAACATGGTTACGAAAAAAAGTGAAATAAATACCAGCACTATTGCAGGAAAAGTGGACACCAGTTTTGAACATACTACGAATTTTGAAACGCGTGATAATATAACAAAAATCCTTTGTTATAATGCTTATTTTTCTCCAAACAGTGTAACTGCAACAGATGGTGGAGCAATCATTGAGGGAAAATTGTTTTCAAAATTGATCTACGAAACAACGGATGGCGAAAACAGTAAAATTAAAGAAATCAATGATACATTCAATATAAAAACAGAGATCAATTTACCTTTCGAAGAGAGCGATTGTATTCTAGATTTGACAAGCGACCTGAATAAATCTATGACAAATATAAACACAGAATTCGAAGAAGGAAACAGCATTGTCACAATTACTCACATCATCCAAGTATGTGGAGTTTGTATAAAAAACATCTCTATTGACGTGATAGACGATATGTACAGCACTGAAAATGAAATTGAATTATCCACCACAAAACGTGAATACAACAAAAACATTCAAACAGAATTGATAACGGACAATATCAGTGGAGAGATCACTTTAAATAGCAATGAAACTGCCATTGATGAAATTGTATCAAACTTCAATATCAATGCGGAGATCACCAACAGTTATCTAAAAGACGGAAACTTAATTTTAGAAGGAATAATAAGCTCTCATTTGATTTATATAGATGAAAACAAAGATTACGTTCAAAAGCATCTAGAACTTCCATTTGTAATTAATACAAAAATTGAATTAGACAAATTAGACTGTATTCATTCACAGATTTCTATATTAGATTGCAAAACAAAAGTGAAACGTGGCACAATTATTGAATTGGATTATACAATAGAGATAACGTTACATATTTATCAAAAGGATAATCGAGATATTGTAGACAACTTTACTATTGGCAAACCGTTAGATTTCTCTAGCTATGATTACCAAATATTTTTAGCCAAACCTAACGAAAGCCTTTGGGAATTATGCAAGCGCATACGCATTGCTCCTGATGAAATTGGAAAATATAACAAAGATTTGCCTTTGGTCATGGAAGGTGGAGAAAAAGTGATCATCAAAAGATAATTTCACGTTCTAAATCTATAAAAAAACACTTATCGATTTTGATAAGTGTTTTTTATTTCTTATTTAATATTTCGATTAAAGATAAAACAAGTTGTCGTTGTTCTTTGTTTAACATATTGTATTTTCTTAGCACTTCACTTTCTTGCTGCTGGTCATCTGAAAAAAATTGAGAGAGCGTGATATTAAAAGCTTGGCACAACTGTTCTAATGTGGATATAGAGGGCTGAGTCTTCCTTGAAAACATATTTGAAAGTGTTGATTGCGAGATGTTCGACTCCTCAGCAAGTCTATAAACCGTCCAATTCCTTTCTTCCCTTAATTCATTTATTCTCTTCAAAACATCCATATATAAATTATAATATACATTTATAATATATTTATAACCCAATTGTGTTGACATATACTTCGAAAATGTGTATTATAATATCATACATTGGAATAATAATATACTTTTACAATAAATAAAAATTTATACGATCTTGTGATTTAGTTTATTTTTGTATAATTGCCAATTGATTTAGTTCTTTTTATCTTGTTTTATTAGTTGCATATTTATCTTCAATATATGACATATTTTTGCATAATTCCATTATTCATATATTATAATAAAAAAATACAAAGGAGAAAATGTGAATTTTTATATCAATAAAGCAAGAATTTTTTTACGTATAGAAGAATACGGACTCAGTTTAAGTACTTTATCAAAATTGTCAAATCTGTCAATGAATTACTTGAATAAAATGTTGGCTGGAAAAACAAAAAAAATATTACCCTTTTTAAATATCTCAAAAATTTTGAATCTTCCGTTAAGTGAGATGATTCTATTCGAATGACTTCAAGCTATTAAAAATCTTCAAGTCCAACTAAATAATCTATTGTAACATTAAAGAATTTTGCCAGTTCTATAAAATATTCAATGAAAGGTGTACGTTCGCCCGCTTCCCATTTTGCAATTGTAGCTTGTTGTAGTCCCAAGGCTTCTCCCAATTGGGCTTGAGTGAGTTTCTTCTCTTTTCTTAATGCCTTTAATCTTTTAGGAAATTCTGTCATATAAACTCCTTTCATGTAAATATTTTATGAAATATGTAATGAAATTAGTTGACAAATGGCATATTGCTATATTATACTAATTGTAGGCTAGATAATGTATTCATAAAATTATCTTAATATTATGAAAAAATAAGAACTTTTATTCACACCATCATGAATACATTGTTGAAATGACAGAAAAATAAAAAGACACAATTTCGTGTCTTTTTATTTTAATATATAATATCATTTTTGTGTAATGAATTGAATTATTATTGTTATGAGCATTAATTACAAGTAAAGAGCCTCCGTAATTTTTTTGCTCATATACTCTCCAGCCTCATGTGGACTGATTTTCCCACTCACAATCTCGTGAACAGCTGTTGTGATTGGCATTTTAATTTGCATCTCATTGTTTACGCGTTCGTTGTATCTATTTTTCACTTTCAATAATGCCTCTGCAGTCTTAACCCCTTCTACAGAATGCACGTCCACAAGCTCTTTCAAAACTTTTTCATCGGTACTATTTTTAGCAATTATAGATCTACCATAGGTTAGATTTTTACTGTTATGGTCAAACAATGTTGCCTGAAAATCTCCCAAAAAAGCCAGCCCGCTTGCTGTGATGGGGTCGCCTCCCATAGCATCAATAAATTTGCCTATTTCTTTCACACTTGCTGGCATGAGAGGTCCCTTTTTTTGTTCGAGATTGCTCCCCTCTAATATTCCAGCAGCAATTCCTATTACATTTTTTGCCGCAGCACCGAACTCAGTGCCAATGATGTCTTCCGAATACGTGATATCCACGATGTTTGTGCGCTCAAAACTCTTGACCAAATTTTTTGCAAATTTATCATTATATGCAGAGATAATCATGTTTGTAGGTTGTCCCATCGTTATTGATTGAACATGTCCGGGTCCAACCCAAACAGCAATATTTTCACGCTTGATTCCGCCATCGATCAGAATCTCGCTAAGTCTTCTGCCTGTTGAAGCTTCTACTCCCTTCATCGCGATGCAATATTTTTTGTTTTGATAACCGTCTACTTGTTTAATGCGTTGCACCAAATTGTCTAGACATTGACTTAATATTGAAATGATTATCACATCTCCATAATTGACTGCTTTGTTAATATCATGCGTGAAATTCACATTATTTGATAGTGTCACATATTGATTTTTCCTGGTTTTAAAGAGTGCACTATCTTCATCGTGCTCTCTTTCCCACATCAAAACATCATAATTGTTTCTATCCATGCAAAAAGCAATACAAGATGCCCATCTTCCCGTGCCTAAAATACTAACCTTCATTTTTTTCGTCCTTATTTTCAGAATTATTGACTTTATCTAGCGGCTTAGTTATTGGGAACAAAACCGTATCACGCAAATTTGGCAAATCAAAGATCATCATAATGAACCTGTCTATTCCAAATCCCAATCCAGACATAGGAGGCATTCCATGTTCCATAGCCAAAAGGAAATCTTCATCAACGTCCATTGTTTCATCATCGCCATGTTCTTTATCCTTGAGTTGAGCGACCAGCGCTTTTCTTTGCTCAATCGGATCCACCAATTCACTATACGCATTCAATATCTCTGCGCCATTTACAACTACCTGGAAAACGTCTGTGATTTTTTGATCTTTGTCATTTCTTCGGGCCAATGTTTTCAAAACTGCAGGGTAATTATATAAAATAGTTGGACCAACTATGTTTTTTCTGATCAATTTTTTATACACATAATCAATAATAGCTCTACAAGAATTATATCCATCCAATTCGTCATACGTAAATTTTTTTGTTGCGACAACTTTGTCTAAAAGTTCTTTGTAATCTTCAATTTGCAAAAAATCGAATCCTAATAACTCACGCAATTTTTCCACATAATTTATTCTTTCCCAATTGTCGTTGCCAAAATCTATAGTATTGCCCGCAACTGTAATTTTTGTAGTGCCAATAGTATATATCATCAAGTCTTTTATAAATTGTTGAAAGAATTTTATATTATCTTCAAAATCCCAATATGAAGCATACCATTCCACTTGTGTGAATTCTTGCAAGTGAGTTGGATCCATTCCCTCGTTTCTAAAATCTTTACCCAATTCAAAAACTTTATCAAAGCCACCGGCAACAACCATCTTGAGCCATGTTTCTTTCGCTATTCTAAGATTGCAATCTAGATCTAGGGCGTTGTGATGAGTGAAGAATGGTTTTGCAGATGCACCACTCACGCTCGTTTGCAAAACAGGTGTCTCCACTTCTATAAATCCGTTCTTCTCTAGATATCTGCGTATGAATGATACTGCACGACTTCTTGCTATGAAAACATTTCTAGAATTTTCATTTGATATGATATCCAAATATCGCTGACGATACCTTGCATCAGTATCCACAAGTCCATGGAATTTTTCAGGCAGACCACGCAGTGCTTTGGATAACAATTCAAATTTTTCAACCTGAACAGTCAATTCGCCCGTTTGTGTACGCACCAGCTCGCCACTGACCCCGATAAAATCACCTATGTCACAAAATTCTTTGAATTTCTTTAATGCTTCCTCACCGACAATATTTTGAGACAAACTGATTTGAACACTCGTTCTGATAGGAGCAGTAAAGTCAATCTCAAAATTATCTCCAATTGAATAAAGTCTAGCAAAAATAAGTTTTCCAAACGTACGCTTGAATATCATTCGTCCAGCAATTTGCACTTTGGTGCCCAATTCGTATTTTTCTAAATCATGAATTTCATGTGTTTTATTGAATTTTGCCTTATACGCTATCTCTCCTTGATCACGCAAGCGATTAATTTTATCCACTTTGATATCAAATTCGTTCATCAATTCATTTTCCATAAATTTCTCCATAAAGAGAGTATAGCAATGAAAAAATGTTTTGTCAATTTATCAATTTAACTTTATAATAATTAATCACTTGTCTTATTCAAAATAATACTTTGTTATTAATATTTACTTTCCTTTTTCTGCCACTGCCACCATACAAACTTCAAATCCGGAAATGGTCTTATCAAGATAGTGATTTATAACTTTCAAATTTGCTTTTTGAAACTCTTTTAAATATTGATCCCAAGTAACCATTCGACAAGAAGTGGTCGCCACTTGGATGATTTTATCTTCAAATGGTCTGTCGGCAAGGTCAAATGCTTTTGTGGCGTCCGTTTTACGAGTCATCTTGCCATCACCCATTACCACAATTATAGCTTTGCCAGTGTCGTTCAAATGATTCCTTACAAAGTTAAAAAATTCATTTCTATCTTTGTCCTCCACAAGCATATGTAAAACTGCGACTGAGAAAATGAAATCATATTTTTTATCTAAATTGTTGTTAAGAATATCCATAACAAAAAATCTGTTTTCATCTACTCCAGCGATTTTTGCCTGTTCTTTGCACCAGCGTATCGCTTCTAAAGAAACATCACTGGCATCAAGATTGTAATTTCGTTTCATTAGATAAATTGCATTTTGTCCCTCTCCGCATCCTATCTCTAAAATGGATGAATTTGAATCGGCGCCATATTTTTTTAGCAACTTTTCTATTGTTGGACTGGGTCTATCTCCTGCCCAGGGTTTGTTTTGTGATTGATGTACTTGCTTGTAGCGGTCATCATACGCCTCATAATATTTTTTATTCATATTTTCCTCTCTAATTTTATACCATAAATTTAAAAAGTTTGTCAATTGAAGCATATTGCTATCGGCATCAACCAAAGTTTAAACTAACAAAAAAGAATGATACGAATTTCTATCATTCTTTTTTTATTGCCAGTTTCAAAAGGTTGTGACATTGAATCGTTTTTTTATAACTATTTTTTGAAAATAGGTTTGACTACGACATGCCTTTTTTCGCCTTCGCCTGTTGATTCTGTCGTCACGTCATCACGATTTTGCAACGTGGTGTGAACAATCCTCCTGTCATAAGCATTCATTGGATCTAGGTGAATATTTCTTTCAATTTTAACGGCTTGTTCTGCAGTTTTGTTTGCCAAATCAATTATTGCCTGATTTTTGTTCTCTTTGTACCCATCAATATCCAAATACATTCTTATAGGTCCTTCACTTCTCAATTTCAGTCCAGATAGGAGCATCTGAATCGCTTGAATATTTTCTCCATGATAACCAATAAGTTTCCCTAATTTCCCACCAATAATTGAAAAGGAAATTTCATTTTCGCCCGCAGTTGCTTTAACTTCTGCCGTTTCATCGACAAGTTTTGCCAATCCTGACAAAAATTCTATACCTCTCTTTTCTAATCTTGATGTGTCGACGATTCTCTTTTTCTTTTCTGGTTCAATTGATTCATCCTTTTGTTCAGTTTCTGCCGCTATATCTTCGATTGTTTCTTCGTTATTTTCTGCTTGTTCAATATTTATATCTGCTTGTTCTTCTACAGTGTTTTCTTCTTCTCCCCAAATCAAAAGAACTTTTGCCTTTTTAAACAATCCGCCAGATTCAAGTACTTTGACTTGAACATCTTCACGTTTCATACCGCACTCTAATAGTCCGTTTTGAATTGCTATCTCTACATTTTTGCCTGTCGCTTCTAATTGCATATTTGCCTCCTTTTGTGCTAAATGTTCTGTATAAATTACTTTTTATAATTTCTACTATATTCAACAACTTCAACATTTCTGCTCTTCAATAATAAGTCCTTGTCATCCTTGTTTTTATTAATTCTTTTCAATACCAAGGATATAATGGTAGAAATTATCGCTGTCATCAATGAGTTTGTAATGATATATAGAGTAAAGACCACGTTTGATGTCATAGCCAATATCAGCATTGTGATAGGAATGACTGCAAGCATAATCTTATTAGTTAAATTCATCTTTTGACCTTTAGGAGCCAGCAATTTTGCACTTAAGAATTGAGTAAGGAATGATACCAAAACTGCAAATATCATAATCACATAATAACCGTTATTATCTCTGCCATCACCTACAATTGTGGATACTATGCTGTCGTAGCGAACTCTTGCATTATCTCTTTCTTCTCCCTCTAGATTGAAATGATCAGCATAATCATCAAAGTCCACAAATTGACTGGTATTTGTATCTGACTTCCATACGTTTTTTATCCATAGCCAACTGTTTTGTTCGCTAATTTCGTCATACTTTATTCGTACTGCTTGTGCAATGTATTCCTCTTGACTAAGATCTGCATCGGTTAATGTTGCATATTCAGTTTGTGCTTCAATATATGCATTGTCTAAATCTTGATATGTGGTATACAATTTTTCATTACCATACGATCTGATGCTTGAATACAAAGTGAATAACACGATCAATGATATAGCCATGGTGATCAGCATCGTAAAACACATTCCACCCACATTGACTCTATATTTTTTATACAACTTATTCGTTTCTTGATTCAGTTTTTCACGATCATTTTTATATTTTTCTTGCAATGCGGTGATCTCTGGCTGCATAACCGCCATCACACGAGATTGTTTTTGAGTCGAAACACGCTGAAATACATCCAATGGACTCAAAACCAACTTCAAGCAGATAGTAAAAACTATGATTGCCCAACCATAATTGACAATCGTTCTTGCGAAAAAATCTATAATGATAGTCCAAAAGTCGTTTGCTAAAAGCAGACTCACACTGTTTAACATTTCCATTTATAATTCCCTGATAAATTTAGTTTTACAAAATCGTAACCAGCCGTGTGATTTGGTCTACACCGGCATAATCTTTTCACTGAATAAATTACACCAATGATAGCGCCAAATTCAACGATACTATCCCATGCGTATTTGCTACATGTTGGGATATAATTACAACTAGATGGCAACATATATCTAATGATCGCTCTATATATTGACAACAACAATAGACAGACTAATGTCAACGGATAACAAATTATATAATAAAATCTAAACATTCTTTTCTCCTCTCAAAAGTCCATTTTTTTTCAACACAGATAAAATTTCCTTTTCTATCTCAACTGAACTTTTATCTTTCGCACTCTGGCGCGGAGTTATCACATAATTTCTTATCGCAAACTGATCTAAATTCGTTCTACAAGCCTCACTGAATATACGTTTTACCCTACTGCGAACGACTGAGTTGCCGACTTGTTTTGACACAGATATTCCGATCTGAATGTAAGGTTTATATGTTTTTACAAAATGTATTATGAAATTAGGTGCATGAATTACTTCACCCTTTTTATACACATAATTAAACTCTTTTCTTTTTTTTAATCGATTTATTCTACTCAACATAAAAACTTCTTTAGATCAAACAAATTAATTGTTTGTCAAATCTTTTTTCCCTTTGTTTCTACGTCTTTTTAGAACTTTTCTACCTGACAAAGTCTTCATTCTCGCTCTGAAACCGTGAACTTTATTGCGTTGTCTTTTCTTTGGTTGATAAGTCTGTTTCATAGGCTCTCCTTTTAATAGTACTTGATTATGATATCAAATTCTAAAAGTCTTGTCAATAATTAGCACGAAAAAAATTAAATAGTATAAATTATACAATTTTCGTAAAATTAGATTAAAATAATAGATTTAAATTATGCTATTTGCATTTATATTTGATTAAAATTTAGATATTATTATTTCAAAAATAATTCTTATTGACTAACTGATTTATTCTGCAATCCATAGGCAGTAGAGTTCGTAAATTAATTTTATATCTTCAGGAACAAGTATATTCCCCATGGCATTTTTTACCGAGTCATTACCTTCAAAGGTTGTCATTTTTGCGAGTCCATCAAATCTGGATCTTGATTGGATCGTATTGTCCAAGGGTTCAAAACTAATTTTCTTGCATTCTACCAACTTTTTCCCCGCACTTGTGGCAATAGCTTCAGCTTTGGATTTTGCGTTCTGATAAGCCAAGTCAATGCATTCCGATTTTTTCTTGTCTTCATCTTTTAGCTCAAAAGTTATGTTCGTACGCGGCCCAAAATCTATCTTACTTAGCTCATATACCAATGAGGTTAGTTTATTCATATCGTAATCAAATTTTAGGTTTGCAATATGATTATAAATATATCCTAAACGTATATTTTCCTGCTTGTTTGCATCATACTTTGTTTCTTCATAAATTTTGAACGAATCCGTCTTGAAATCCTCTTTTTTGAATCCAAGTTTTGTGAGAACATTTACAAAATTCTCAACTTGCTTTACGCCTTCAGTTAGTGTCAAATCATATTTTTCTGACCTTGTTTTAAAATCAAAATTAATTCTGACACATTCTGGAGCAAAACTTTTTTCTCCTATCCCCTTTGTATATATTTTCATTGTTTCTCCTATAAATATTAAAATGTTTTTAGAATAAATTTTTATTAAATGCTTGGATCTATATTGTTTTCTGCTCGAATGTTTGAAAGTTCCTCTCTAATCTCATTTACCAATTCTTTCTGAGTGCCAGTAAGATCTCTATGAGCTTCAATATAATCAATTATTTCATGTGTATCTATGATGAGGCGTGTCCTACGCTCTTCTGATAGCGAGCTTGAATCCATCAAATTCGCTAGTCTATCTGCAAGTTTAATGACCAAGGCATAATTGGACATATCTACCATTTTTCGTTTCAAATAATTACTTTTTCCTATCAACATCGGAACGTATGAAGCGGTGGTTACTTCCATAACCATACTCGCTACCATGACACCAAATTCATCTGTCAATTCTTTATAAGAAGTGTATGTATCTTCAAGAGTATCATGCAAGAGTGCAGCTGCAACGATACTATCAATATCTGCAGATTTTTTCACTCTTTTTACAATTTTAGCCACTTGTATTGGATGATTGATATATGGAGTAACTCCATCTGCACGGAACTGGCCAGCATGTTTTTTCCTAGCAAATTCCAATACATAATCATAATCTACTCTCATAATTTTCCTCAAAACAAAATTGAATTTATAATTATCAATTATAATACAACGAATTTGCAATTTGTCAATATGAAAAATTTCATATTTACGTTATCAATACTCTTCAATATCAATATTAGGATTTTATCCTTTCAATCCACGAGACTGTCTATCCATATCTTCGACCACTATATCACAGATTTCACCAAGAGTGGAACAATATTTCAACACGTCCCACGGCTCATTTGTGTGAAAATGAATCTTAATTAATTCACTATCTCCCACAGCAATCAAACAATCACCTTTGAAATTGTTTGTAAAATATTCTCTTATCTTATCTTCATCTAAACCTTTTCCTTCAATTAGAAGTTGAGTGTCATATCTGAATTCAATCATCTATTTTCTCCTTTTGTATGTAGGTATTATGCTTTAAATAAAAAAAATTGTAAAGTATTTTTTTATTTCTTCGCTTTGATCTAGTCATCCGTGGGCAAAATAATGAACATATTTATTAAAAATGACTATTTTTGTCGAGATATCTAGCATAAAACACAAAAATGAATTTTAAAGTCTTATTTTTGAATTTAGGTATTTTTTATTCATAACGATCCATTCTACAAACAGGAGAAAGGTATGAAAACGTATAAATTAAAATTAATTCTAACCTTCATTTTGATATTATTATCTTTTATGGCATTATTGCTAAATATCAATGGAAGAATCACAACTTATGCTGTGAATTTTGAAAATGAACCCACTCTAGAAATTATTGGAAAATCAAATATAGAAGTAAACGCGGATAGCGCAGAAGTTTTTATTTGTATTGAAAATGTTGATATGAACTTGAGCGTATCAAAAGACAAGTCACAAGAACAATTCAATCAAGCAAAACAGGCATTAATAAATATAGGAATTGATGCGGATGATATTAAAATTTCTAGTTTTTCAACAAATCCTAGTTATGACTATTCGTCTGGGAAAACCTTGATCGGATATTTTGCAATATTGAATTTTTCATATAAACTTTTTGATTTAGAAAAGTACGAAGAAAGCATTGATGCCTTGATAGATGCGGGTATTACAGATATAAATTATGTGAATTTTTCTCTTTCAAATGCAAATGAAGTTTATCAAACTGCACTAAATAACGCATTAGAACAGGCAATTGAAAATGCAAAAAATCTATTAGAAAAAGACGCAATCACTGTATTAAATATTGAAGAAGAAAGCAATTTTTATACTCCATTATTATATAAAAATTCTTCTATGAATGAAAATATTGATACCACAGTTGAAATCTGTGCAAGTGTGAAAATCGTTTGTAAATAGTCATTGTTAAAAAAAATGACGAGCAGTTCGTCATTTTATATATGTTTGTCTATTGTGTCAGTCTTGTCAAATTCAATCTTTATATTATAGTTTGTGTAATTATTGATATTGTTCACTATATCTAACAATTTTTTATAGATGCTTCGCTCACAGAAATGTTTTTCAAAATCTGCATCTGTGCTTTTGATGATTATGCCATATGTATCATCTTGTCGTTCAATACTAACGTTTTCGATAGTTAAAAAAACTTTGTATTTATCCAACCACTGACACGCTTTTTCGTCATATCTTGATTTTACAAAATCCATTTTGTCCGCCAATATTAATGCGATAGATATATTGTCTCGATAATCTTTTTTCTCTTTTCCTCCATGAGAGGCTATTGCATTACATATTCGCTTAATATTTTTTTGTTCTATGTCAGAATGATTCATCAAATATTCAAGAGCTAATAATCTTCCATTTTTTGCATGCTCATCTCTTCCAACAGTATAACCAATATCATGCAAAACAGCTGCAATCAATAATAATTCAGTATCCTCTTTTGAAAAATTAAATACTTTACTTATCCTTTTTGCATTGTCTATCACATGATTTATATGTATAAATCCATGATTGACCGGAAAATCTTTTTTTAAATATTCTATCTTTTTATATGTATCTATTACATATTCAGAATTTAATAATTCTTGGTAATTCATATCTTCTCCCTATATTTTTATTGTATCATATATATCTCAATCCGTCAATATTGAATAATTTTTCTAATTACGTTTATCTAATTTAGTTATTTTCAATAGGAATTTGTATTTGATAGTTCCATTGCAATATGCCTGATAATACTATTATTTCGATAATGTATTCGGGATTTATATTAAGCTCTTCTTTTGCCATATTTAATAATTTTTCTTTCATCACATCACGATTTTCATCCGTACAATCTGCACATAAATATTTACCCTTTGGCAGTACTTTTAGATTTTCATCATCTTTATATTTTATACTCACTGCGAACAGGCGAGAATCTTCTTTTGTCTCATATATTCCAGCAATATCTTCAAACGAAAATTTATCTTTGTCCTTATCTTTTATCTGCGAATAGTAGTGTCTATGATAGTCATATAAATTATTTATTGTCGTCTCTGTTAGATCTTTTGAAAGCAAGATTACTCGGCTGGGCAATTCTTTTACAAAAATGGAATTTGTGTTATTGTTTCCTTCCAACTTGCTTTCATAAAATTGTCTTGCTCTTTGTATCTTTGTTTTTGCAGAATTTAGTTCTTTTATTTTTTCTTCTGCTCTGTTTTCTGCTTGCCTTAATAATTCTACTATTTTACTAAAATCCTTTAGTTCCAATATCTCTTTGATCTTTTCTAATGACAAACCCATACATTGCAAAGCTTTGATTGTGCTTAATCTAACAATATCTTGACTAGAATAATATCTATAATTGGTCCATTCGTCAATTTTACTAGGTTTAACAAGCCCTATTCGGTCATAATGACGCAAGGTCTCGGACGTCATCCCTACAATTTTTGCAGTTTTGCTGATTGATAAAAATTCTTCCATAAATTTAATATCAAATTTAGAAATCTCTACAACCAATGAAAATATCACCTTATCTGATCTATCAATACAAAACAACCTAACGTTAAATTCAAATGGAGGGGACATCAAAATTAGTTCCATACAAGCTGGTTCAACAATTTCATTGACCACAAAAAATGGTAGCATTTCTGGTTCTATTGTCGGCAGTTGGGACGAATATTTGATAGACTGCACAATTAAAAAAGGAGAAACCAATCTGCCCACACAAAAAACAGACGGAACAAAACATCTGATCTGCAATTGCAATAATGGAGATATCAATATTTCATTTGTCACTGAATAATACAAGGAGTAATTATACTCCTTTTTTGTTTTCACAACATATATTTATAAATTTATATTTTGCATATGTAAAAAACGGCGGTAAGTAACGGGCGATTCTCGAAATCTAACAGGGTTCCCACAAGACGAATGTCGATGTGGGAAACGGCGAAATACGCCAGAGAATTGAGTTTTGAGATAAGCAAAACAATAAAAAAAGACAAAAAATTAAATCGGGGTCCCCATAAGAACTTGTTCGTAATGGGGTAGAAAAAACGAACGCCCATAAGCGACACGTTTGCGATTATTATAATCGCGGTGTCCAAAGGGCGATTCGTTTTTTAGTGGTGCGGATAACAGGACTTGAACCTGCAAGGGATTGCTCCCACTAGAACCTGAATCTAGCGCGTCTGCCAATTTCGCCATATCCGCTCGTCGCATCTCGCTTTTATGTTAAATTGCTCATTTTATTCGCAATTATAAACATTTTATCGGCTGCTCCTCTTTCCATCTCGTGTCTAACAACACTCGATGGAGTTTTTTAATTTGTATTTACTTCATTTGCATATCGTAAATATCACCTTTTTGTCGATAACTCGCTTTTATGAAGGACAACATACGTTTTTCTTCATTACATTTTGCAAATGTCACCTTAATGATCTCAAATATTTAACATTGTTATTATACATTTATTTCCATAATCCATGAAGATTACAATAGGCATATGTATTTATTAATTTTTCATCAGTGGACAAAACAAACTTTGCAATAGGCTCAGTATTTGGAACTAAATGCTTTACCATAAAGCCTTTGTTTGTTTCAACAATAATCATAGAAATATAGTGTTCACTTGTCATAGGATGTAAAACTTCACCCACTTGAACAGTTATATCATTTCCATCAATTTTGACAACAGGTTTGTGTTTTTCACTAGCTGCATCTACAGTGTTTGGAACAATCGCTGTCATTGGCTTGCCACAGCATATCATTGGAACACCTGAATCAAATAGTTTTACACTGATATTCCCACAAACTTCACATCTATATATTTTTAATTCTTCCATAATTCTCCTTTATTTATATGTTTTATATTATACAACACTTGATTAGAAAATCAAAATAAAATTTATCATTTTACTATTTGTTTTACTTGAACGTATTAGTGGTTATTGCTTTAGTTATACTATCAAACTACTGATATGCACTACATTTATTTTACTACTACTTTTCATACTTTTAATCACTCTGACATCATCATCTATATGAAACACTATATATTGATTATTTTTAAATAAATTTTCTAAATATTGTGTTTTTAAACTGTATTTATTTTTTTCATCAAATTTGATTTTCTCATAACAAATTATATGAACATTCTCTTTTTTTAAAAATGGTACATTGATTTTTAGCCATTCAATTTTGTCCTGTTTTTGATTTTCAAAATGACATGCACTCAATATTCCAACTTCTATATTTCCAATTTCGGATAACTCTTTCATAATATGAATTATAGTTTTGATTGGACGCTTTAGTTTATAATAATCGCTTGTTTTAGTTTTGTGTAAATCATTTTTTGAAATATCGTATTCTGCAATCACTCCGTCCATATCAAACGAAATATAAAATTTTTGTGTTTTTGCAATATTTTTAATTTCATCTATAATCATAAATTATCCTCATTATAATTTCTATAAATTGGCGGAGAGTGGCGGATTCGAACCGCCGGAGGCTTACACCTCATCGCTTTTCG
>CAMLYK010000022.1 GCA_946491735.1 uncultured Clostridia bacterium
ATATAAATTGCCAAATAATTAATGCAAAAAAAATAAAAATTAAAGATTTGCATTTAAAAAATCAAGAAAAAACAATTAAAAATAATAATTTTCAAAAAAATTCTACTAAAATTGATAATTATTTGTCAAAATATATAAAATTAATTCAAAATAAATATAATCTTGACGAAAAAACAATTATTTTTGCATTAAATGGAATTTATAATGGTTTGAGCAATGAGCAAATTTCATATATTCAATCGTTGTTTCCCGAGCTCATTTTGGATAGATATAAATACATTGATGAATTGTTGGACGGAGTGATAAGTGTACAAAAAGATTTTGTCTATGGGCTAAATAAAGCGGACAAATTTTTATTGAAGCCACTTGTTGCAACAGTTGGATTTTTACTTTGCTTTTTTGCCAGTATTTACTTGACATTTTTTTTAATTGGACCAATCATTAGTGATGGTCTATCGGCGTTGATAAATTTCATATTGATCAATCCGTTTATGAATTTTCTATATTCTGTTACAAGTAATGTTTGGTTGATTGAATTTTTTTCTAATGGTGTGTTCAGTTCAGTTTTAACAATAATTAATTTTTTACCACAGGTCCTGCTGTTATTTATATTTTTAACTATATTAGAAGATAGTGGACTGATCTCGAGAATGGCATATGTGTTTGATGATTTTTTATCTATCTTTGGCTTGAATGGAAAAGCTATATACATTATGCTTTTAGGATTGGGATGCAACACAGTTTCATCATTGGCTACGCGCAACATGAATGAAAAAAATTTAAGAATAAAAACCATTATTTTGAATCCATATATTAGTTGTATGGCACGTTTACCAGTCTTTGTTGTGATTGCCTCAGCATTCTTTGGACAAAAGGCGTATTTTATTGCGACTGGACTATATTTACTTGGATTGGCTGTAGCGTTGATAATTGGATATGTACTGAATAAAACAATCCTAAAATCAAGGGCAAATTCATTGTTGTTAGAATTCGCTCCGTTACGAAATGTGGATATTAAGCATGTGCTAGCAGTAGGTAAAGAAAACGCCATAGACATGATAAAACGAATATTTTTTATAGTACTTGGAGTTGGTGTAATTGTTTGGATTTTATCTCATACAGCTTTTAATCTAAATTATACTTCGACTATTACAGATAGTATTTTATTTTTCTTTGCTGATAAAATTTCATTCTTATTTGCACCTATTGGATTGGATAGTGCAGGTATCGTTTGTTCGTTGATTGTCGGAGTCATGGCAAAAGAATTGTTGCTCTCAACCTTTTCAATTAGCAACAACGTTACATCAATCGGTGCGTTGATTGCAAGTTTGACAACGTATACTAGTGTAGTACATTTCAACATGGCGAGTGCGGTATCATTTTTGGTATTCTCGCTATTATATTGTCCGTGTGTGTCCAATCTAGCTGTGATAAAAAAAGAAGTGGGGAAATTTTGGATGTGGTTTAGCATTATCAGTCAATTTACATTGGCTTATATGTTAAGTTTCTTAATCTACAATTCATTGATTCACAATTTTATATATTCACTAATAGTTTTAGGAGTTATTGTTGCTATACTTTCATTATTGATTTATTTGATCAAAAAATTTCGTTCAAAAAAAATCGTTTGCATGTTTTGTTCAAAAAATTGCAAAAAATAAAAATATATTTTAAGAATATAAAAAAATTGACCATTTCGGTCAATTTAATTTAATAGATATTCATTCATCATTTTGACTTTAATTTCTATTTAGTTAGATTGAAATAGAGGTATTTTCTTTTGCATCTATATTATTCAATCTATATAGATCTAACTTTTTTGACATTCGCAAAAGTTTTAAAAATATTTCTCTACAAGCTTCAAAATGGTTGTAATCAAAATTTTCAGCACAAATTTTGTTTAATCGTTTAAATTCGGAATCTAAATGCAAGTATACCTCGCTTAATCTGTTTTGACTGAGTCTATTTTTTTCTAATTCTTTTTCAAACTCATCCAATTTAAATTGCAAGTCAATCAGTGATAATTCTAAGTCTGCATTGTTCTTTATTGTCATAATAACCTCCTTTAATAAGTGTCTAAATTTTAGATATAAAATTTAACAATGATTTTGTTTGTATTTAATATAAATTAAAAGTATTTGCTTGTCAATATAGTTTTTTAAAATACTTGAAAATTTATCAGTATTCTGTTATACTAAATAAATGAAAGTAGGTGTTTGATGAAAAAACCTTTAGTTGCGATAGTCGGTAAGCCAAATGTTGGAAAATCTACTTTTTTCAACAAGGTGGCAGGAAGTAAAATAAGTATTGTCGAAGATATCCCGGGAGTCACCAGAGATAGAATTTTTGCCAATGCTGAATGGTGTGGCTACAAATTTCAAATTGTTGACACTGGTGGTCTTGATTTTAATAAAGAAGATGAGATAAACAAGCGAATTATTGAACAAGCCAATCTTGCTATTGAATTGGCAGATGTTATCGTTTTTTTTGTCGATGGCAAAGAGGGTATGACAGCGGGAGATATGGAAATTGCCAATCACCTTAGACGAGCAAAAGCACCCAAAATCGTAGCAGTGAACAAATTGGATAATTTTGAAAAGGAAAAGATTTACGAATTTTATGAATTGGGACTAGGAGATCCTGTCCCTATATCTGCTGAACAGGGCAAGGGTATGGGAGATCTGTTGGATGAAATTGTCAAGTACTTAAAGAAGTTAGATAGTACAGAAGATGATAAAGATATAAAAATTGCATTAGTCGGCAAGCCAAATGCGGGCAAATCAAGCATTACTAACCGCCTTTTAGGAGAAGATAGAGTGGTTGTAAGTTCCATAGCAGGCACCACACGTGATGCAATCGACACTCCATTCAAATGGAATAATAAAGATTATTGTTTGATTGATACGGCTGGTCTTAGACGAAAGTCCAAAATTGAATCAGGTAGTATAGAAAGATATAGTGTAATTAGGAGTTTGAATGCAATAGAAAGATGTGATGTGGCAATTTTAGTTATTGATGCTAGCCAAGGCATAACCGAACAGGATGTAAAAATTGCAGGGCTGATTCATGAACAGGGAAAACCTAGCGTGATCGTCATAAACAAATGGGATTTGATTGAAGACAAAGATGTCGCAAGAAAAAAGTTTGAAAAACAATTAAGCGACGATTTGGCGTTTATGAAATATTATGTTGCAATATTTGTGTCATGTGAAACTGGGCAAAGACTTGGCAAAATAATGGAAACGGTGGACGTTGTGTTGAATAATTCAAGGCGAGAAATTCCGATGGCTCTATTTAATAATGTGTTGACCAATGCCATAACTGTTACTGAACCGCCAAGCAAGAATGGTAAAAAACTGAAAATTATTTTTGGTCAGCAAGTGTCTATCAGTCCTCCAACCTTCAATATATACTGTAATGATTCAAGTTTAGTAGAAAATTCATATATTCGATATTTGGAAAATAGTTTGAGGAGGGCTTTTGACTTTAAAGGTACTCCAATAAAAATACAATTTAAAAATAAAAATGACAAATAAAAAATTTACCAATCAGGTAAATTTTTTTTATTATATTAATGTAGAATACAGATCATTTTTTATAAATTTTATATATCTACGTTGTGTTCTTCAAGAATTTTTAGACTCTTTTTGTACATCATGTTTAAATATTTATAGATATGTGTCACATAATCATTTCCATATAATAGACTCAAATATGTGCTCCAGTGTCTGCGTAAAGATATGTTTTCTTCTCCCAAATAGTCATAATTTGGATCAACGTATGACATTTTATAATCATATTTATTGCCGATAATTTTTATGGTAATTTTCTTGTTCTTTTTGTTTGATATAGTAAATATTATAGTATTATTAATATAATCTCTATCAATATTAATTATGGTAGATTTTAAATAATTTTTTGCAAATGTATGCAGCTGCTCATCAGTCAAATCTTTTATCAAAAATGTCATATTTGGAATGTATTCTTCAATATCTTTTCCCATATTAACCTCAAAAATTTAAATTTTAGTCAAGAGTAATATTTTCTTCATTTGACTTGTTGTAATCACGTAGTGAATTTAAATATGGCTTGCCCAATTTGGTAAATATAAAATGTTGCCACCTTTGTGCAATTTCGTTGATAAATTCAATATCTTCTTTTGTCAAAGAAGAAGTTTTGATCATTGCATGTGCAGTGTAATCTTTTAATATCAAATGAATGTTGTTCATTTTAGAATAGCAGATTATTTGAATGTTGTCATCAAAATGCATAATTTGACCGACAATTAGATGCAATTTGTTGGTCACAAAATATGATATTTCTTCATCGTTAAAATTCTTGATAGGTGCTTCATAATTTAATTTTTTATTCATAATTATTTCCTTATTCTATTTTATTTTACCATATATTGATGATTTGTCAATAGTAGAAATTTTTGTAATTACAAAAAAAATTTACATGTATCAATAAATGTATTAATTTATTTGATTTATTTTTAAATAGATGCTATTATTAAAAAAATTTGAAAGAGAGAGTATATGCAATATTTATATTATGTGATATTAGGCGTTGTAAGTTATTTTATTGGCAATATCAATGGGGCTAGAGTTATTTCTAAAATAAAACATGGAGATGTGACAAAATCAGGTAGTGGCAATCCCGGCACGCTCAATGTTTGGCGCACTTTTGGATTTTGGCCGGGCGTAATGACCTTTGTTTTGGATATGCTGAAAGGTTTAATTCCATGTTTGGTCGCTTATTTGACATTTGGCTATATCGGTTGCAATCCTGAAATTGCACTATATGTTGCTGGATTTTCTGTTGTGTTGGGGCATGTTTTCCCCGTCGTTTTCAAATTCAAAGGAGGGAAGGGAATTGCAACTTCAATAGGTGTGTTTTTAGTCGCAAATTGGTGGGTAGCGCTTATTGTTTTTGTCATCATGATTATTGGCATGATTTTTATAAAGTATGCATCAATTTTTACTATAGGTTTTGTGATCGCCATGTCAATTGTAGAGATCTGTTTGACCAATCCTGCGAATTGGATAAATTACATTTTCATAAGTTTGATTTTGATTTTGGTAATGTATGCGCACAGAAATAATATAGTGAAGCTATTTACAGGTAAGGAAAACAAAACAGAACTATTGGCAATGCTGAAAGGTATAGTTAATAAAAAGAAAGATAAAGACAACGTGAAAGAAGAGACAATAGACAAAACTGAGGACCAACAAAACAGTGAAATATTACAAAATGATGCAAATATCAAAGATGATAAAATAAATATTGATGAAGATAAAAAATAACTTATTCATTTTAATATTAAATAGTTAGATGTAAATATGATAGATACTCATTGTCATTTGAATGATAGTCAGTTTGATAACGACATAGACGAGGTTATCAATAGATTTTTTCTTTCTGGTGGGAATGCTATGATATGTGTTGGTGCGGATTTGTCTTCTAGTTTAAAAGCAAAAATGGTTGCGGATCTCAATGACAACATATATTATACTATTGGCATACATCCAGACGACTGTGATACATTTGATTTAAACGAATTTGAAGATCTCATATTGACAAAATCAGACAAATTGGTGGCAATTGGCGAAATTGGTCTTGACTATTATCACAACAAGACAAATAAAGCAAAACAAATTGAGGTGTTTTCAAATCAAATAAATCTTGCCATAAAATATAATTTGCCTATTGTGATCCATTGTCGTGACGCATATGCAGATTTGCTCGAAGTTTTGAAAAAATACTCACCTCTTAAAATTGGTGCGGTCATGCATTGTTATAGTGGGAGTCTTGAATTTGCCAACGAACTACTTAAATTGGGAGTGAAAATATCATTTACTGGCACAGTAACGTACAAAAATGCAGTAAAAGTAAAAGAAGTGGCAAAAAATATTCCGCTTGATTCATTCTTTTTTGAAACGGACGCCCCATATCTTGCTCCAGAACCAAATCGAGGAAAGCGAAATGAACCTAAATATGTGTTTGATACAGCCAAATATGTGGCAGATTTACGTGGAATCGATGCCAAAGAACTGATAAGAATAACGGATGCAAATGCAAAAAAATTTTTCAATATTGACTTTATTTAAAAATCAGTATGTAATTGTATTTATTAAAACACTGATTTAGAAGCAATTTTTAATTATAAGAATTATGAAACGATATAAAAATAGACGAAATATAAGGATTTGTCTATTTTTAATATAAATAAAGAAGTATTCAAATTTAACGCCAAATAGGGCATAATAAACAAAATATGTACAAAAAATTTTAAAAAGGGGTATTGACAAATCATTTTTTAATGCTATAATGGTTGTGTCAGCTTGGTCAGATGGTCGCAAGTTAAGCGTAAGGCTTAATTTGAGGAAAGTCCGAGCTTCACAGAGCAGGGTGCTTGCTAACGGCAAGTCTAGGCAACTAGAAGGAAAGTGCAACAGAAAATAACCGCTATACCCCTGAGTGGTTAGTAAGGATGAAAAGGCGAGGCAAGAGCTCACCGCAAAATTGGCGACAATTTTGGTCCATGTAAACCCCACCCGAAGCAAGGTTAAAATATTCGTATAGGTTGCTCGCCTGAATATTAAAAATACCGCTAAAACCTGTTAGCAATAGCAGGTTTAGATAGATGACCGTCAAATACAGAACTCGGCTTATAGACCAAACTGCCACCTAAATGCTTTCATCCTTTTGGATGGTGGAGAATGAAATTCATTCTCCATTTTTTTGCAAATAATCAAATAAATATTGTGAAAAAATATTAAAATTATTGGAAATTAGCAATAAATTTATGTAAGTTATATCAAATTGCTATATTCTTGAAATTCCTCTTTCAAAATAGCCAGGGCTTTGCTCTCTATTCTTGAAATGTAACTTCTGCTTATATTCATGGAATTAGCGACTTCTTGCTGAGTGTGTTCTATTCCATCATCCAAACCGTAACGCATCACTATTACATTATATTCTCGTTCGCTCAATCGAACTCGCATTACGTCTTTGATTTCTTCTATTAATACCCGTTTTTCAACTATTGTGTCTGGGTCCAATTCTTCTTTTTGAGGCAAGATATCTTTTATGGTTAATTCGGATCCGTCTTTGTCATAGCCGATTGCTTCATCAATGCTGATACATACCTTATGCTTTTTGTTTGCTCGCAAAAGCATCAGAATTTCATTTTCTATACATCTGCTTGCATATGTCGACAGAGAGGAGCCCTTTTCTAATCTATACGAATCAATTGCTTTCATTAGTCCAATTGAGCCTACAGAAATCAGATCGTCAGCTTCAGCTGCGCCGTTATATTTTTTGGCAACATGTGCGACTAATCGCATGTTATGATTGATCAATTTTTCTCTAGCTTTTTTATCTCCGTCTAACATCTGTTTTATGTATTTTTCTTCATCTTCTTTGCTAAGAGGCTTCGGAAAACCATTAAATTCATTGACATATCCATGGAAAAACATCAGTTTTGACATGAACTGTCCGATTGTTTCATAAACCATATTTTCACTCCGTTAGTATATATGTCGCAAATGGTCGAATTTTGTTTGTACAATCGGATTTTCCTTTTCCATTTTTAGTTGATTTTTAATTAATGATTAAATTTTTACAAAATAATATTAAATAAAAATCTATAATTACGTTGATTTTTGTTCAATTTTATTGTATATTAAATATATGAAGAAATTAAAATATTGTTTTTTGTCATTTGCTTTGATATTTACATTGTTTTTAACTGCGTGTTCTGAGCCAAATGAAAAGCAAGACAAAGTCTATACAATCAGAGATAAATATTCTATTACATTGGACACTTCATTTTTTGAGCCGTCATCATATGTAGATATAGAGTATGAACTTTTTTTGCAAAAAATGGATATTGCAGTGTATGTCAATGACGAAACGTTTGAAAGTTTGTATAGTTTGGGTTACCAGCCAGAAAGTATGACAGCGGAAGAGTATGCCAAAGAGATGATGAGATTGAGTGGCACAGAGGCAAATTTTTATACGGTAGAAGATCCTGAAAATATGGCAGTCTTTGAGTACACAGCTTCTGCATTGGGATTTGATTTTTATTATTTTGCCATGGTACATAAGGGTAGTGAAGAATTCTGGATAACCACGTTTTATTGTTATCAGCAGGATAAGGACAGATATTTTGATCAATTTGTCGATTGGTGTTCGACAATCAAAATTCTAGATACAAGTTCAACCGATTCAAGCGTACAATAATGTTTTGTTGTTTTTATCATAATGAAGCGATTTGAATTTGACATAATTTAAATAAATTGATATATTTTATATATGAAAATATTAATAAAAAATAGATCAAAGATTGTTTTATCTATAATTTTAATTTTGACGATAGTAATGCTATCTGGTTGTTTTGGATCAAATGTCACGGACAAGACATTTACTAGCAATGGATATTCTATCACCTTAGATAGCACGTTCCAAGATGCTAAAGGAGAGGATCAGTCTACTGAAATGCTTTTGAAAAATACAAATATTGAACTATCTGTCAATAAGGATGATTTTGAAAGTTCTAACTATCCTGATGCGGCGACAATTACTGCAGATGTATATGCAAGAGATTTTGTATATGATTATGTCTATATTTATGTTGATTATTATTCAGAGCCATATTTTTATCAGGAGGATGATGACAATATAGCACGTTTTGATTATCAATATTACGTTTCAGGTGAACTTTATTATTGTTACACTGTCGTACATAAAGGTAGTGCAGCCTTTTGGATTAGCGGATTTTCATGTTTGAATAAGAATAGGTCAGACTTGATTGATGATATTGAAAAGTATGCAAACTCAATAACAGTTGAATGATAAATTAAATTTTATTTAACAGTGCTTTAGAAATATAATCATTTTGATTATATTTTTTTGTAATTTTTTTCGGTTTAAATTTGATTTGTTTTATCAATATGCACAACGTGTGTCAGCAAAATCAGTTTTTAAATTAGATATTATCTTTGACAATGAAATAAATTTATAGTATAATTTTTTTCATGGATAGACAAGAAAAAATACGCAATTTTTGTATAGTAGCACATATTGATCATGGCAAAAGTACACTGGCAGATAGACTGATGGAATATACCAACACAGTAGCCAAACGTGATATGTCTGAACAGATGTTGGATAGTATGGATATAGAGCGTGAACGTGGTATCACAATTAAACTTACACCAGCTTGTATGAAATATAATTATGATGGTGTGGAATACACCCTCAATTTGATTGATACTCCGGGTCATGTAGATTTTTCGTACGAAGTGAGTCGTTCGCTTGCCGCTTGTGAAGGGGCAATTTTGGTCGTTGATGCTACCCAGGGTGTACAGGCACAGACTCTTGCGAATGTTTATCTCGCTCTTGATGCTAATTTGGAGATAATCCCTGTCATTAACAAAATAGATTTGCCAAGTGCGGATATTATAGGCACGAAAAAAGAAATAGAGGATATTATAGGTATCCCATGCGATGAGGCGTGCGAAATCAGTGCGAAGACTGGATTAAATATAGAATCTGTCTTGCAATCCGTCATCAAAAATGTACCGCCACCCAAAGTAGATGAAACGGCCCCATTAAAGGCATTAATTTTTGACAGTTATTATGATTTATATAAGGGTGCAGTGAGTTTAGTGCGCATTTTTGACGGCTCAGTAAAGGCGGGGGATGAAATTCTATTCATGCAAACCAACAAATCATTTGTTGTCACAGAAGTAGGTATATTCACACCACAGGCGGTGGCGGTAGATTGTCTGTCTGCTGGAGATGTCGGCTACATTGCAGCATCAGTCAAAAATGTGTCAGACACCAAAGTGGGTGATACAATCACGCTTAAAAATAGACCTGTTGCTAAGGCACTGGATGGTTATAAAGAAGCTACAAGTGTGGTCTTTTGTGGCATATTCCCATTGGATGGAGATAAATATCAAGAATTGAACGATGCCCTTGAAAAATTAAAATTAAATGACGCTAGTCTTCATTTCACAAAAGAAACTTCGCTTGCATTAGGACACGGCTTTAGATGCGGGTTTTTGGGTCTTCTTCATATGGAAATTATCACTGAACGATTGGAGCGTGAATTTAATTTGGAAATCATCACAACAGCACCAAGCGTGGAGTATAAAGTATATGACAACAAAGGGAAAGTCTATGATGTCACCAATCCTAGTGAGATGCCTCCTATGGCAAGTATTTCAAGAATGGAAGAGCCAATTGTCAAAATGGAAATAATCACGCCAAAAGATTATTTGGGCGGAATTATGGATTTGTGTGCTGACAGGCGAGGTGTTTATCACGATATGCAATACATTGATAACAATAGAACAAAACTCATTTATACAATGCCTCTGAATGAAATTGTTTATGATTTCTTTGACAAAATTAAATCTATCAGCAAAGGTTATGCAAGTATGGATTATGAATTGGCGGGATATCAGGAAAGTCAGTTGGTGAAACTAGATATTTTGCTAAATGGTGAAATTTGTGATGCGCTCTCAATTATTGTTCACAAAGACAAAGCTTACCAGCGGGGCAGAACTCTGTGTGAGAGATTGAAGACAGTCATTCCGCGTCATTTGTTTGAAATTCCTATTCAGGCAGTCATCGGAGGTAAAGTGATAGCAAGGGAAACAATTTCAGCGATGCGAAAAGATGTTCTCGCCAAATGTTATGGCGGAGATGTGACAAGAAAACGAAAATTGTTGGAAAAACAAAAAGAAGGCAAAAAGAGAATGCGTAGGCTGGGAAGTGTTGATCTACCTAGTGAAGCATTTGTGAGCATATTAAAACTAGATGATTAAGTAAAAAATTTGCTAAATTATTAGGAAAATTTAAATATATAGGTTATAATATAAGTAAATTTAGGGGTGAATTATGGCAATTGATGAAAGTAAACCAATGGGTTTATATATTCATATTCCATTTTGTAGCAAAAAATGTGATTATTGCGATTTTGTTTCATATTCAATGGATCATAAGGCTCAACAACTCTATCTGGATGCTTTGTTCACAGAGATCGATATGTTGAAAAGCAAATTTTATGATAGGGTCTTTGATTCGATCTTTATTGGTGGCGGGACTCCAAGCATCGTTTATGAAGGATTCATCGCTAGTCTTGCTAGGAAAATATATAGTAGTTTTCATTTCCTTGACAAAACTGAATTTACAATTGAGGTTAATCCTGCATCTTTCACAAAAGAAAAGTTTTTTGAATATGTTCAAGCGGGAGTCAATAGAATTAGTGTTGGAGTTCAATGCTTGGATGAAAAATTGCTAAGAGAGCATGGACGAATTCAAAGTATGGACAACATCAATGAAACTTTCAAGATTTTGAAAAATAGTGAATTTCCTAATGTGAATAGTGACGTTATGATCGGTTTGCCTGGGCAATCAAAAAGTTCAATAGTCAATACGATTAATTATTTGATCAAACATAATGTCAAACATATATCTACATATACATTACAAATAGAAAAGCATACTCTACTATACAATAAATTGAAAAAAGGTAAGATAAAACCTGTAAAAGATGAAGAAATGGTAGACGTCTATAACAAAATAAATAAAGTTTTGAAAAAGGCAGGATATTTTAGATATGAATTGTCCAACTATGCCAAACCAGGCTTTGAATGCAAACATAATTTGAAATATTGGGATGATGAGAGTTCGTATCTGGGTCTTGGCGTCGCTGCTCACAGTTATATAGATGGATATAGATATTTTAATACGAAGAGATTAGATACTTATATAGATGCTATGAATGACGGAAAATCTGCTGTATATAGCAAAGAATACGTTTCAGATGCAGAGCGTAGGACTGAACGAATTATGCTTTCGCTCAGAAAAGTTGAAGGGCTAGATTTGGAGAAATTCAAAAAGGACTTTAATGAAGATCTTTTGCGTTCAAGGGCGGATTCAATAAAGAAAATGACAGAATTGGGCATGATTGAAATAAGTGAAAACAACTTTTTGAAGATTAAAGATGATTATTTCCCAGTTTCAAATTCAATCATCGTAGAATTGTTATAAATCCTCAATCAATGAGGATTTTTTTATTTGTCTTTTTGATGAATCTTTTGCTTTGTTTATTAAAGTTAAAAAAAATTAAAAAAAACTAAAAAAATTTTGCAATTTTAGTTGACTTTTATTAGCAATGTGCATAAAATAGAGTTAGCAGTCAAATATTAAGAGTGCTAGATATCGGAGGCGTAGATTGTAAATGAGGTAGAATTGTGAAAATAGATGAAAAAAACAAAAGAAAGCATGAAATAGTTTTAGTTGCAGTTGATGATTTTATCAAGACAGCACAACCAATAACGAGTGGAGGACTAAATAATCATTTTAAAGATATCAGCTCGGCAACACTGAGAAACGAATTGAACGCATTGGAGAGTATGGGCTATTTCAAACAGTTGCATACGTCAGGCGGTCGTGTACCAACTAGTCTTGCATATAAGGAATATGTCAATACAATCCTAAATAATGATAAATTGAATTACGAATCAATCAAAAATGTACTCAGTTCGTATGAAGACCGCTCAGTTAGCTTAATTAGCACATTATCTACACTTGCAAAGAGGTTAAGTAGAGCAACAAATTGTCCAACGGTTTTGGTTCAACATGGACTTCAAAATCTAACAATTGAAAATATTCAAATTATTCCATTAATACAAAAAGACGCGTTGCTATTGGTTGAAACTAATGCAGGAATAATTGATGATAATATGTCGTTAGACCCAAATATAGATAGGAATTCATGTGTTGAGGCAAGTGACTATTTGACCAAGCATTTTAAAGGGCAAACAATAAAATATTTGATCGATAATATCAATGATGTTTGTTTCAAAGCGGGTGCACAAATTATTCAATTCAAAAATCTTATTGATAGTGTTGCAGACGCGTTAATAAGTGTAATCAAAACAAAATGCGATGTGTCTAATGAAAATCCTACTAAATTATTAGATGGATTGAATAAAAATGAATATGATGATGCCAAAAGCGTATTTGAGTTTTTATCTAATGAAGATAATGTAATAGATGTAATTAAAACTGAAACTAACGATTTGAATTTTACAATTGGAGATGAAAAAGAGCAATCCAAATTAAAAGGCGGAATGATGATGAGTGCTCCTATTGTTATCAATGGAGTACCAATTGCCAGTCTTGCTCTCGTTGGTCCTAAACGTATTGATTATGCAAACGTGGCGGCAGCTCTAAAATTCATTGTAAATCAAATTGATAACCAAAAAGGAGGTAGCGAGTGAAAAAACACAATAAAGAATCAGAAGAGAATTTAGAAACAGAATACCAAAGCAATGAAGACCTGTTTTCTGATAATAGCAAAGAAGAAAGTACTAATTTAGAGAAAGAGAATTGCGAATGTGATTCCAATTGTCATTGTAAAAAAGAGTGCGAATGTGATGATTGCAACTGTAATGACGATTGCGAGTGCAACGATGATTGTAATTGTGGCGATGAATGTAAATGCTCTGCGGAAGAAAAGTGTAGTGAAAACTGCCAATGTGAAAATAAACATGAAGAGAAAAAGGACTATCTAAATGATTTATTGAGAGTTCAGGCAGAATTTGACAATTATCGAAAACGTATGCAAACAGCCCTTTCAGATGCTAGACAAGACGGTTTTATAGATGCAATTGAGCAATTTATTCCCGCTTTGGATAGCTTCAAAATGGCTACTGATATGATTACTGACAAAAATACACTTATGGGTATAAAATTCATTGAAAAAGGAATTTTGGATACCCTCAATAAGATGGGAGTTGAAGAGATTGACGCAACAGGTAAGTTTAATCCAGAATTACATCAAGCAATTGACACAGATGACAGTGCAGATGTTGAGTCAGGAATGATTACAAAAGTTGCATATCGTGGATTCACCTATAAAGGCAAAGTAATACGATATGCTCAAGTGGTGGTAAAAAAATAATGAACGTTTATACAGTGAAGGTCAAATGGAAAGAAGGTGAGTTAAATCAAAATACCTATGTGGTTGAAAATAATCATTGCTGTATTTTAGTTGATGCAGGAGTGCCAATATCTGAAATAAAAAAATTTATCAATAAACCTATCAAGGCAATATTCTTGACACATGCTCACTTTGACCATATAAACTATATTGAAGAATATAATCAAGAAAACATTCCAATATATGCTTCAATTTATGCTGACAAAACAGCAAAAGAACCAAAACTTAATGTCAGTATAATGATTAGTCCGAAAGTTTACAAGATTAGCAAAATCAATGTCTTGAAAGATAATGAAACTGTCAACATTGATGGAATAATAGTGAAATGTCTATATACCCCCGGACATTCACTAGATAGTGTCTGTTATCTAATTGACGATAAATTATTTAGTGGCGATACATTGTTCTCTGTTGCGATTGGTAGGACTGATTTTATTGATTCTAACGAAAAGGATATGTTAAATAGTCTTTTAAAACTTGATAAATTAGATTATAGAGAATTATATCCTGGACACGGCAGGGCAAGCAATAAAGTAGAACAAAATCAAAATATTAAACAATGGCTCAACATTTTAAAATAAATTTTATTTAATAAGGAGAATTAAATTATGGGAAAAATTATTGGTATAGACTTAGGTACAACAAACAGTTGTGTTGCTGTTATGGAAGGTGGTCAACCTACCGTCATTCCTAATAGCGAAGGCGGAAGAACTACACCTAGTGTAGTAGGCTTCAAAGACGGAGAAAGATTGGTAGGTCAGGTGGCAAAACGTCAAGCAATCGCCAATCCTGATAGAACAGTCATCTCAATCAAACGTGAGATGGGTACAGATTATAAAGTAAATATTGATGGAAAGGCATATAGTCCAGAAGAAATCAGTGCTATGATTTTGTCTAAATTAAAACAAGATGCAGAAGCATACTTGGGAGGTCCAGTCACTCAGGCTGTGATTACTGTGCCAGCATATTTTAATGACAGTCAACGTCAGGCTACAAAGAATGCAGGTAAGATTGCTGGACTTGAAGTTTTGCGTATCATCAATGAACCAACTGCGGCAGCATTAGCTTATGGACTAGACAAACAAGATAGAAAGAATCAAAAGATTTTAGTATACGACCTTGGTGGCGGTACATTCGATGTATCAATCCTTGAAATCGGTGATGGAGTATTTGAAGTACTTTCTACTAATGGTAATACTCGTCTTGGCGGAGATGATTTTGATAATAGAATAATGAATTTACTGATTGAAGAATTCAAAAAGGAAAATGGAATTGATTTGTCTACTGATAAATTAGCTATGCAAAGATTAAAAGAAGCAGCAGAAAAGGCAAAAATAGAACTTAGTACACTTGCTCAAACTACAATCAGTTTGCCATTCATCACAGCAGATGCAACTGGTCCAAAACATTTGGAATATAATCTAACTCGTGCAAAATTCGAGAGTATGATTGCCGATCTAGTAGAAGAGACTCTTGTTTGCACTAGAAATGCATTGAAAGATGCAGGTCTTAATAAATCTGAAATTTCTAACGTCGTTTTGGTAGGAGGATCCACTCGTGTACCTTGCGTGGTCGAAGCACTTGCAAAAGAAATTCCTGTCACTCCATTCAAAGGTATCAACCCAGATGAATGTGTGGCAATCGGTGCAGCAATTCAAGCAGGGGTACTTGGTGGAGAAGTAAAAGATGTGTTGCTTCTTGATGTGACACCATTGTCTCTTGGTATTGAAACACTAGGCGGAGTATGTACAAAACTTATTCCAAGAAATACTACAATTCCAACCAAGAAAAGTCAAATATTCAGTACAGCTCAAGACAATCAACCTGGTGTTGAGATCAATGTATTGCAAGGTGAACGTGAATTCGCTGCTCAGAACAAATCATTAGGTAGATTCCAACTTACAGGCATTCCACCAGCGCCAAGAGGAGTTCCACAAATTGAAGTGACTTTCGATATTGATGCTAATGGTATAGTTAATGTTAGTGCGAAAGATTTAGGCACTAATAAAGAACAAAAAATTACAATTACTGCTTCAACAAATTTAAGTGAAGATGAAATCAACAAGGCAGTGAAAGAGGCAGAGCAATTTGCAGAAGAAGATAAGAAAAAACGTGAAGTGATTGATGCTAGAAATAACCTTGATGGAATGTGCTTAAATATTGAAAAAGTCATGAATGATAGTGCTGATAAACTTAGCGAAGAGGATAAAAAATCACTCACTGATGCAGTTGAAGAAGCTAAGAAACATTTGACAAGTGAAAATCTTGACGAAATCAAGAAAGCACAAGAAGATTTGACTAATGTATCAAACACTGTATTTACAAAGATGTATCAAAATATGAGCAGTCAAGCACAAACAGAGCCAAACAACAACGCACAATCAAATGACAAAAAAGATGATGGGGATCCAGAGGTGGTAGTTGAATAATCGAGCAAAAGTATTGATAGTTGTAGATATGCAAGCGGGGTTCAAAACAGAATCTAACAAGCATATCTACGATAATATCAATAAAATTAATTTTCATGATTATGAATATGTTTTTGCAACAAAATTTCAAAATAAAAAGAGTAGGAATCCGAATTATTTTGATGTGTTGCAATATGATTACATGACGACAGATGAAGCCACGAAAATTTTACTTCCCAAAGATGTCAGTCACATTGAAGTAAATAAGACCTCGTACGCTTTGCCTAAGAGTACATTGAATAAAATATTGTCTATCTACAAAGCATCTACCGATAAAGAAGTGCATATAATAGGTGCAGACTATGATGCTTGTGTCCTTGCTATCGGTTTCCAACTATTTGATGCTGGATTAGTTCCGAGGTTTTATTATGACATGATTGGGTCTCACTCTAGTTATGGAATCAAACTAAAAGATTTTAAGACTGTGTATACAAAAAATTTCGGTAAAAATTGTTTTATAAATGAAAGGTAATTATGGCGAATAAAGATTATTATGCGACACTAGGAGTAAATAAGTCGGCGAGTGATGATGAAATCAAGTCTGCATACAGGCAACTTGCTAAAAAATATCACCCCGACTTGAATAAAACTCCGGAAGCGGCTGAGAAATTTAAAGAAATTAACGAAGCATACTCTGTGCTTAGTGATAAGCAAAAGCGTGCTAATTATGACCAATTTGGAAGTGCAGACGGTCCACAAGGTTTTGGCGGTGGGCAAGGTTTTTCAGGCTTTGATTCTAGTGAAGGCTTCGGTGGATTCGAGGATATTTTCAATATTTTCTCTAATTTCGGTGGTCGTGGTCGTGCTCAACAAGCAAGAGAAGAGGGAGATGATATCAACTTAAACCTTGTTATATCATTTACAGAAGCTGCATTTGGGTGTGAAAAAGAAGTGACTGTCACACGAAAAGAGCGTTGTGATAGTTGTCATGGAACGGGTGCAAAAACGGATAGTGATTATGTGACTTGTCCAGAATGTAACGGCACAGGGCGAATGACATACACTCAACAAACTTTATTTGGCATGACAAGAACGGTTGGTACATGTCGAAATTGTGGCGGCAAGGGTAAGATTGTGAAGAACAAGTGCCCAGACTGTCGAGGTACAGGACTGAAGACTATCACTGCAAAAATTAAGGTTAAAATTCCAGCAGGAATTGATAATGACCAAACTTTGAGAATTGAAGGGCAGGGCAATCAGACTGCTAGTCCAAATGGAATACCAGGAGATCTTAGAATTTCAATTACGGTTCAACCACATTCGTTGTTGGTAAGGAGAGGATTTGACCTTTATGTCGATGTTTACGCTCCAATCACTACGCTTATGTTGGGTGGAAAGTTAGATATCCCAACCCTGAAAGGTATGCAGACAATAGATGTGGCTCCACTTACTCAATCAAACACTAAATATACATTAAAAGGCAAAGGAATCAAATACTTAAAAGGTTTTGGTTCAGGTGATTTGATTGTGACATTAAAAGGTGAAATGCCAAAGGATATAGATAAAAACACAATAAAATTGATCAAAGAATTGCAAAATTCAATATCTGAAAAATCGTATCCAAAGACAAATAATTACAAAAAGAAACTAGGCGATTAGTCTAGTTTTTTTGTTTACAAATTAGTGACATAATAATAAACAGATTTTTGCAAAAATCATTTTCCTATGTAAAAAATGTTTTTTCTAAAAATTAATTTTAGAATAGGGCATAAGATTTTTGGTGCTTTCCAACATATTATTTTCATATTTTATTATATGAATATTAAATATAAATTGTAACATTTATTTTTGTGATATTCTTTGTCTTAAATAATTAAAGAAGTTTTTTAATGTTATTATATTGATCAAAAGTTAAAACATTGTATAGAAAATAAAAAACGATAGTTACTTTAACTATCGTCATAATTAAAAATTATTATTTATCTTCTTTTTTCAATGTTTTCAAGCAACGAGCACATACATTTTTCTTACCTTTCTTTCCATTTATCTCTACATCAACTTTTTGAATGTTGGCTTCAAATGTTCTCTTTGTGTGACGCATACTATGACTAACGTTGTTGCCAGATGTGCTACCTTTTCCACATACTTCACATACCTTCATAAGTTTACCTCCGATTGATTTTCTCTAAAACGTATGTATATTATCATAAATTTATGGAAAAAGCAAGTATTTTTAAAAAAATAAGTAAAAATGTTTGATTAATTCATAATAATATTATATAATGTTTTCGGAGAGTGAAATGAAACTAACCACCTTTAATTCGTTTGGCAAGATCAGTATTAGTAAACGTGCAATCAGTAAGGTTGCAGCTGTTTCCGTTATGGAATGTGTGGGTGTAGTTGGTTTGGTATCAGAGCGAAGTTTTTTCAAAGGTAATGCTTTGACCACAGCTCACAAAGGTGTGGTAGTCACCACTCTTGAAAATGATAGTATGAATATTGATGTCTACATAATTATGCGACATTGTGGTGTATCTGCATCCGCTGTTTCTGAGTCTATTAGGCAGAGCGTCAAGTATTCTGTTGAACGTTTTGCAGGAATGATTGTGAAAAATGTTGTTGTACACATTGTAGACGTTAGAGTATAGGAGTTTAATATTATGGGTAAGACTATTAACGGTTCTACGTTAAGAAAGATGTTTCAAAATGCTTTTTCGTTAGTGGAAGAAAATAAAAAAAATATTGATGCTTTGAATGTATTTCCTGTGCCAGATGGTGATACAGGTACGAATATGAGTTTAACATTAAAGAGTGCTGTCAGCGAGATGAATGCGTGTGAATCAAACACGATAGAGTCAATTTGTGTGGCATTCAATCGTGGAGCGCTTAAAGGTGCACGAGGTAATAGTGGTGTTATCACATCACAAATCATCAAAGGAATTTGTTCTGTATTGATGTCTAATGAGACTGAAATCACGCTAAAAGATTTCGCAAAGGCGATGCAAAATGGCTCTGATATGGCATATAAGGCAGTAACTGTTCCAAAAGAGGGCACAATTTTGACTATCATCAAAGCAATGGCAGAAAAAGCTAAACAAGCAGCAAAGTCAGCCAAGAGTTTTGAAGAATTCTTAAATGATATCATTGTTCATGGCGAAACGACATTACAAATGACGCCGGACATGCTTCCTGTTCTTAAAAAGGCTGGAGTTGTAGATGCTGGAGGTAGAGGACTTGTATTCATTTTCAGCGGTTTTTACAAAGCACTGACTGGCGAAATGACAGAAGTTCAATTCGTAGATAATGTAGAAAAAGACGTTACTAGTGAAGATATCCATGTCAATTATGAATCGCTTGCTGATATCAAGTTTGCATATTGCACTGAATTCTTTGTGATCAATATTTATGAAAAAACTACAGATGCGGATATCAACACATTGCGATCAAGGTTGATGGAAATAGGCGATTGCGTGTTGTGTATTGGTGATTTGCAATTGATTAAAGTACATGTACATACTAATGAACCTAATAGAGCGTTGGGCTATGCACTTCAGTTGGGTGAGTTGAATGGTGTGAAGATTGAAAATATGCTTGAGCAAAATCGTCAACTTAGAAAACAACAAGAAAAAGTGCCTGACAAAGAATATGGAATGATATCTGTTGCAGCAGGCGAGGGACTTAGCAATGTGTTCAAAGATATTGACGTAGATTATATCATCAGTGGTGGGCAAACTATGAATCCTAGTGCTAATGATATTGCTACCGCTGCGGATAAAGTAAATGCGAAGAATATATTTGTTTTCCCTAATAATAAAAATATTATCATGTCAGCTGAACAAGCAAATGATATCACTGATAAAAATTTGATTATTATTCCTACAAGGAGTATTCCAGAAGGTGTCAGTGCAATTTTGGCATTTGACCCTAATGCTTCTGTTGAAGAAAACAAATCAAATATGATGGATGCGATTGCTAGCGTTAGCTCTGGAAGTGTCACGTATGCAGTCAGAACGACTAATGTAGATGGTTTGGAGGTCAAAGTCGGCGATATTATGGGTCTTGATGAACATTCTGTGTTGACTACTGGAAAAGATATTTTGGACACCACAGTTGAGTTGGTTGACAAATTAGTCAAATCAGATTCAAGCAATATTACTCTTTTTTATGGAGAGGGAATAACTGAGGAAGATTCAGTCAACCTTCAATCAAAATTGGAAGAGAAATATCCTGATATTGATATATCTATGGTATATGGCGCACAAACAGTATATTATTATATTATTTCTATATAATAATATA
>CAMLYK010000023.1 GCA_946491735.1 uncultured Clostridia bacterium
TTTAATAATAAAAATAAAATTTAAATTAAAATTAAAAAATAATCAATGTAAAATATATTTACATAAACTTTAATTATTTTGATTTATTTAATATATTTATTGATTACGACATAAATATTTGACATTTAGTAAAAAATATTCTAATATATATTATTAATTAGAAAAGTAATCAGGAGGTATAATATGTTTTATACTTATATGGTATATTATATTCTAGGAATTGTGATGATTCCGGGGCTAATATTAGGTATTTATGCACAATCAAAAGTATATTCAACTTTCAATCAATATAACAAAATTCAAACAAAACATGGCAAGACATCTAGTGAAGTGGCACGATTTATGCTAGATTGTGGTGGCTGTGTCAATACCAAAATTCAACAAATCAGAGGAGAACTCACTGACAATTATAATCCAAAGACTGACACGGTTTCACTTTCTGAGTCTGTATATAATCAAAGTAGTATCGCTTCAATTGGAGTGACTGCACACGAGATTGGTCATGTGTTTCAACATCGTGAAGGATACGCGCCTATCAAAGCAAGAAATGTTTTGGTGCCAATAATGAATATATCTGGATTTATCATGTGGCCTTTAATAATTATTGGACTGATCATGGAAATGTTTTATTATGTCACATTGGCAAATTGGCTGATATATATTGGAATCGGAATATATGCGTTGAATATTTTATTTTGTCTGATCACTTTACCAATAGAAATCAATGCAAGTAAACGAGCTGAAAAAATGTTGCTAGCAACAGGAGAGATGGATCAAGAAGAAACCAAAGGTGTGAAAAAAGTATTGAATGCTGCTGCATGGACGTATGTTGCTGCATTAGTTACATCTATTTTATCATTATTGCGTTTGATATTGTTCATCTTTATGATGCGAGGCAATCGTAATTAATCAATCAATTTTCTATCGACACGTGCATACGAAAATTTCGTCATCACCTCATATTCACTTGAATTTACATAATCAGCATACATCTTTAAGGAGTTGATATCGTCTAATAAAAATATATCATCTCCTTTTTTTATATTACACTTGCTAATATCTAACATGAAACAATCCATACAAATATTTAACACTCTGCATCTTGAACCATTTACAAGCAGTTCCAATCCAATATAACTTAAATCAAATCCATCTGCATATCCAAATGGGATAACGGCGATTTTCATGTCTTCATTTGCAACAAATCTATAATCATAGCCCACTAACTCCCCTTTTTTAATATTATTGATTTGAACAATTTTGCTTTTTATTTTTACTACTGAGTGGAAACCAAAATCCGTTTTGTTGTACAGATTAAAACCAATTCTTATCATATCCAAATGATGATTATAGTGTAGGTTTACAGAGCTATTGTCCGCATGAATAATTGTCGATGGCTTAATTTTCTTGGCAAGTATGACATATGGATAGAGTCTATTCATCTGCTCTTTTACAAATTCATCTGATGTTGCAAAATGCGTATACACACCTTCTAAATTTAATCTACTTTTAGCAATTATTCTCAACGCCTGTTTGAACTCTTTTATTGAATTGAAACCATATCTATTCATTCCCGTATTTATCTTAATGTGGATATTGATATATCTATTTTGTCTTGCCAATGCCTTGACTTCATCTAGACAATTACAAGAATATGAAAATTGAGGGTCTATTGTCTTAAAATCCAATGAACCCAATATTAAAATTTTCTTTTTAGTCAATCTTTTTAATTTTATTGCTTCAAAAAAACATGCCACACCATAAAAATCCACAAATTCGTCAATAACTTTGACGACCTCTTTCATCCCTACGCCATAAGCATTTGCCTTAACCATAGCACATAAAAGCGAATTTGTATTTTCAAGTCTGACACGTTTTATGTTATTAATTAAATTTGTCTTACTAATCAAAAACTCATTAATCATATTAGATATATATGATTAATTATTTTGTTTTGCACTAAATTCACATCCACAATAATTTTGTCTGTACATTTGAACCTGTTTTGCGATTTCTGTACTGCGCAAAAACCCGTTCTCTTTTTTAAAATCAGCATGCAAAAACTGAATATGATATTTCTTTTCTAAACTTTCTCCCGTAATATTGATAAATTCAGCATTTTTATGTGGACTAATAGAAAGCGTCGTTGTAACAATATCAAAATTATTGTCTTTTGCATATTTAAATGCTCTATCCATTCGCATAGCAATACAGATATTGCATCTTGCTCCACCTTCTAATTCATTTTCTCTACCCTTGATCAATTCTAAAAATTCATTGTGGTCATATCCTAAATCAACAACCTTTACTCCCAATTTTTCAAATTGTTCTCTTCTTAAAATATATTCATCCTCTGGATAAATATTTGGATTAAAAAATAGGTAAGTAATGTTGAAATAATCTTTCAATTTTTCAATCACAGCACTTGAACATGGTGCACAACAACAATGCAAAAGTAGTTTCGGTTTAAAATCGAAACTACTTATTTGTTCATGCATCATTTTGTTGTAATTAATTTTCACATTAATATATTATCACGGATTTTAAGTTTGTCAACCATTGTCAATTTGATTAATTCAATAAATTGAAAATATATGTGTAACTAATCAGTTCTCCCTCACTCATAGCTTCAAAACTTATTTCAATTTTCGTGATAGAGTTGTCTATACTTATATTTGTGAACAAATCTCTATCTAAACTCGATGTATTTAACTCTTGAGAGAATTCCTCATGTGTTTCATCGCCCGCACTATCAGTTTTAACAATCACAATATTTATCTCAGTTATTGTGCTATCAAAATAATTTAACAACTGGTTATAATGCATTTCAAAAGAGAATGAATCTGCTGAATATGCGGTATGCAGAATCAAATCATATGCATAAATTCTGTCATTGACTTGTGTTTCTATAACATTTGTTCTAATGTAATAACTATTAATTGTGCTAGAATTATCACCTATTACCACTACTTGATCAATAGCATTTATTTTATCTGTTTCAGGAGTTAGCACCAATCTAGCAGTAGAGTATGTCTCTCTATTCCAAGCATCAAACTGACTCACCACAGCACCCAAGATATAAGTAACGTAGGTGTTTTCATATTCGGTTGGATCTAAATCAATTACGTTTGAATATGGAATATCATATTCTTCATTTCCATTAAATAATAATGCTCTTTCCACCAGTCCGATATATGTGTCGTTTTGACTACCTTCGAATGTGAGATAATTGCTATTTAGACTCACACGATAATTACTGTTTTCAGCATTTGACAACCCCACCAACAAACCGAGCACTCGTGAAGCCCTTACAGCTTCATCAAATGAATTTTGATCGTTGGTATAGGTATAGAAGTATCTCATATTATTCAGCCAATAATTTACACTGTTTATAGATAATGAAACGTTAGATATCCTGTCGATTGTCTGATTATCATCAGTATAAGACAAATTATCTCCAGGCAGAGCGACTTGACAATCAGTTTCAATTGCACCCGCACCACTCGTCCTACTAATAAATGTGTTGTAATCATAATTTGATCCGATGATTCCACCTGTAATATATCCCAACAAATCACCATCAAATTGTACATTTTGAATTGAACCATTGAGATTTCTACCAATGACACCCGCTACCGTACTGCTACCAGAAGATCTTATAATGTTTACATTCACACTGGCATTTTCAATATATCCGCCTAAATTCAAGCCCACTAGACCTGAGGATACATTGGATGAAGATGCAAACAAGTTATCCGTCTGTGCCACAACAGTGCTGTTCATAATGATTCCTCGATTTTCTCCGACCGCCATCGCAGAATATTGCGCACCTGATAGCGATCCCGCCGTTAAATCAATATTGACATCATCTAAACGAACTCTTTCTCCTATCATACCAAATGCAACACCAACAGTATCTCCGATGGCTGTTATAGTACCACTCACATTAATATCTTTCACATCAAAATATCCAGTACTATTTATATCTCTATTGCTGTTGATATTAAAGTTAGCATTTGAATACGCATCTACAATCCCTACTACACTTCCAGCGTAATATACATTTGATAGATTGGATGAAACCGCTTGCCCGTTATTTCTTGATAAATAAATTGCATATCTATATCCTGAAGATGCTCTTGTGCTGTTCACTCCAACGTTGCTTGTTATTGTCTCTATATTGATATCTCCACGAACAATGCCCGCTAAGCCTCCAACTGCATTAGCTCCCACTATTATTACACCGTTTGCATTTATATCAATATTGTAGATATTGAAATCTTCAATTATACCAGCTAGTCCACCAACTGCTATAGTTTTTGTAGCCAATATTGATCTTATATTCAAATCCAAATTCCTAACCGAATTTTTAATTGATATATCATCCGCACTTTGCATGTCTTTGAATAGACCAATGCTATCCAAACTTGATCCTGAATAAATCATCAATCCTGAAATATCCATGTTGTTACCCTGAATATTTCCTTTAAATGTGTAATCACTGGTGATCGGATTACCATTAATTGAACTGAAATCTATATCACAAATCAATCTATAATATCTGTTGCTTTCATTAGTAAAGTAATAATTCCATGTGTCAATATCATATATCAAATATGGATTGCTCTGCGTACCATATGTTCCATTGATGATTTCGTACGTCGTAATTACAGTTACGTGACCGTCTTCATCTTCAACAGTTGTTTCCTCCACTCTAATATTTCGAATTCCATAGTACATATTAGCAGTGTTGACTTGATTATCATTGTAATCCACAACTTCTGTGCTGACAACCAATCTTGGTGTTGAACCAGAATTTATATACCAAACCGCACTCTCATTATCCCCAAAAGTAAATGCAGGATATGAAGATTGCTGAGTCATTATTGAAGTGCGAATTGTTGTCAAGCCCGAAATGCCATTATTGTAGCCATCTGGAATAATCATTATTTCATACGAGTCAGTTATGCCCGTCGTTCCAGTTGGAGCAAACATATTGACTTCAGACGAATTTCTATTACCTTCATTGATATAGGTATATGTCCTATATATTGAACCACTATTTGTATTTACAAATCCAGAGAACCTATTGTTGTTCGCACCAATTCTAGTCAGATAAACATAGCTATCATAAACTGTACCCGTATTTGAATATACAAATCCTGCCGAGATATCTTTTGCAGATATATTACCAATGCTACCACCGAAAAGTGTAGTGCTACCAGAGTTTACATAACTCATAGATATTTCGCCTGAATTGTCTACAACAAGACCCGCAACAGATACCAGACTTGTATTTACAACCGAGTTGTTGTAGGCGTATATCAAACCGCCCTCGCTGTATCTTGCCTCAGCGCCTGTGATAGTAAATATTGAACTATTAGCATCAAACCCAGATGACACAATTTTACCTGAGTTGCTATATGCTAAACCACCAATATTTGCCAAAGCAAACATAGATAATCTGCTAGTTGAATTAGTGATATAACCAGTGTTATTATTTTGAGCCACCAAGCCACCCATATAAAATTCAATATTGTAGCCTGTAGTTTTTGCCTCGATTGTGGAAGCGTGCAATGCTACATATCCACTAGATGAGCAATTCGTAATAATACCATTATTTATAGGAGTAATTGCACCAAAATATGCACTAGAATAATTCACATCTGGATTGTTACAAATATCTCCATAATTGCTTATATTGAATGAAGTGGCAGAAGGACTGACTTGACCAAACGAATACGAACCTATTCCATTGTTGGTGGTATTGTATTTAACATTCAAATTCATTACAATCATGCCTTCGTAGATTTGCCTAAATAATCCGGCATAAATAGTTTCATCGTTGAATTGTGCAAAACTGTTAATTGTAATAGTATGACCGTTACCATCAAATGATTTTATATTGATATCTAGCGGTACATATTCATCAAATGTTAGATCTTGAGCCAAAATATAGTGCATATTTTCGCCCGCTTGCATATTCAAGAAATCTTCATTGCTTGCAATGACTTCAGGTTCTTCATACGTGTTCGAATTCACGAAATTTAAGTAATAATCATAATCAAATTGCACATTTTCATCTGCTGAACGCTCATTTGATATATTTGTAGTCACATAATCATCTAATGAATAAATTTCCCAATAATTTTCTTCATTCAGACCTAAAATAAAGTTCAAATTTAAAATTGTCCCAATATTGCCATCCAAGACTTCAAGCGTATTTCCAATCAAACTTATATCTTCGTCACTCGATAATGACAGATATTTATTATACATATCATTTATACTTCGATCCGTATTTAAAGCCTTCAAAATTTCATTGATATAGTAAAGTGCACGTTGATTTTCTTCATTTATGCTTTCGTCATATCTATATACTCTATCCCAGAAAGAATTTGAATAACTATAACTGATATCTGTTTCGTCAAAATAGAATTCCAACAAAATTGGCACAGAATAATCTCCGTATATTTCAGTGCTACCCTGTGAATTGGTCCTACTATGAGTGACACTGACGTCATGAATTACAAATTCAACAACTTTCAAATTGATTATTACTTCCACTTCTTCATAATCGCCATTTTCCAAAGTTGCACGTGTTTTAAACGAAATATCAAAACTCTCTCCAACAAAATTAGAATTTTCATTTCTGAATCGTAAAGTGTAATATCCATTATAATCTTCAATTATTTCAAAATTGTTGTTGATGTTATTGATTGTTGAATTTAAAAATTCAATGTCAACATTTCCATCTGAATTGCTAGTAGTAATTCTAAATCTAGTGTCTACAGCATTGGCAACATAAACAATTTGATTGTCCGTACTCAGACTGCTATCCGTCTTGCTATAACTTACCTCTCCATTAGGTTTCAAATAATCTACGCGTATTGCAGGAAGCATCTTTACGTCGATTTCATAATAGAAAGTTTCACTCACTTGCTCTCCGCTATTTAGGTATGCCGTAACTCTGATTGTATGAACAACCGAGCTATATGTATTGCTAATCATAGTTGCCACATAAATAGTATTATTAAATCCTTCATAATCTTTTATCAGTTTTATACCCGTGCCATCACTAGACGGTTGATCCATCTCAGCCAATCTTTGACCACCGACGCCATCAATTTGAGCAAATATAATCTCTTCATATCCCGTCACATCGCTGATTTCTAAATAATCATAGTATCCATTATTTGGTGCAATATCTATAATTATCAGACCTTCTCCAGTAGGACGAAGTACGTTGCTTTGCAAAATCGTTTGACTGTCATCCGTGGTATAAATATAATTCTTTATTTCTAATTTATTTATTCTTTGTGGAAGAATTGTGAATTCAATGCTGGCATTTTCCCCATTTCTCAAAGTATAAGTGACTTTTAAGCCAACAGGTGTGTCAATTGCATTTGAGGACAATTCATTTATTGTCAATCTATAATAAATAGTTTGTAATCCTGTATCTGTATCCAATCCTAAGTTTCTAATCAATTCAATATTGGCACTAAGATTAATATCATCTATTTCAAGTCCTGTTTCTAGATCGTAGAATGAATAACTATATATCAAATCACTAATTAAATCTTCTTTACTCAACTCAATGTCTGTAGTGACGTAAGCAGTAATTGTGGTGGTATCATTTGGATATAGGACAACTGCATCATAATTGAGTGCTATATCACTTGCACCTTGGCGCGTATATAGATTAAAGCTTGTGATTCCGGATAACAATTCGTTTTCAATTTCTACCCATAAATAATTTTCATCTTGGTATCTGACGACTGTGTACGGGGTGATATCAAATGTGAAATATCCATCGACTAAATATTGTAATACAGATATGCTAAAAGGAGTTCCTGGCTCGATTATATATATAATTTTAGAATTTTCCTCATCAATTTCTTCGTAATCTACACCGCTAATATTCAAATAATCAGGTATGTTTTGATATCCAATGTCTGCAGAAGATAAGCCTACCTCAACACGCAAATATATATCTTCATTTGCCTGATATTGATAAGATTCGCCATTGTAATCTTGCATTCCTTCCGCATAAATATAATATTGTTTTGCTTTGCCATTCGCAATATTTTGTTCACTACCATTTATGTTGTTTGAACTAAGTGAACTGTCGCTGATGACCAAATTATTACCAATTGCATATGATACGTCCACTAATACACTAGTTCTAATGGATGTGTTTAATACCGATATAAACGTTATTGTACACTGTCCAACTCCACGCACTAACAATCTACCATTATTTATATAAATTATTCCACTATTAGAGCTTTGTGCATAAATTCTAACACTGTCTAAATTTGTTGGAGTATATTCAAAATTGAAGAGATCTTGTAAGTTGTGTGAATTAAATCTATTGTTCAACTCATTATATAGTTGAGTATAATCCTCTGCCGTATTATCAAGGATGAAATTATAATAATCCAGATGAATAACGTTATCAACCGAATCCGAGATTTGATAATCTTCTTTCACTGTTGCCATCAAACTGGTTGGAGCGATTTGGTATAGACATTCTCCATTTTCATTCAAAATGTAAATATATCCACCATTAATCTCAGGATCATAACCCCACATAGTTGAGGTCCAATTGTTCATGTTGTCAGTATCTGCACCTATCAACATGGCGCCAAAGCCATTGACATAATCACCGAATACTAAATTATCTCCATCAACAACCACAGAATAAACCGAATTGAATACGACATTTTCGTTGTTTGAAATTGCCATGCGTTCAGTCAAATCATTGTTGGCATTATAGAAGATATCTCCAACAAGTTTTCCCATAAAATATGCATTATATATTACTGACAAGTTAGAAGACTGTCCATTATTCAAAATACCTGCAATATCAGACATCAAAGCAGTACCAGTTTCAGCATACAGACTTGCATTAACGCTTGATAATTGAACCACAACAGTATTGCCAACGTTATCTCCCTGTACGAAAGTTGGATTGTTTGGTATATTGTCTGTTCCATTTGTAGCAAAGCCCACAATTCCAGCCACATAATTCGAGCCAACAATGTCAGCATCGCCAGCAAATGCAGAATTATAATCATAATTTAAACGAAGAGCATTGAAATCCCAATGATAACTCATCACTGAACAATAGATAAACACACCATTATGCGAACTGCCCGCAATACCTCCTACTCGTTCATTGGCTCGGATAGCTGTATTTGTGCTTGTAAGTATCTGATAATGTACCTCTTTGTAACTTCCGCCATCATCCAAACCTACAATTCCACCCACTTTATTTCGAGCGTTTATCACGACATTAGATGTTACATTTTCCACATAATAAACAGGTTCATCTCTATTCTCAGTCTGATTGATTGAATTAATTTCCCCATTATTAATATTAAACGTCATGCTTATTGCCGGGGTACGATTGATACCAATGACGCCACCAATATTGTCGAGTCCTGAAATAGTTCCAGTTACGAAAGCATTACTTAACCTTCCGATATCACCGCTTTCATAATCATTAATACCAATAATTCCACCGACTGCAGAATTTATATTGCTCATAGACGAATTGATATTTATATCAGCCAATGCACCTTCATTTGCGATATACACACTGAATATCACATCTGATGACGCATCTGTATCACTCAAAATTGAATAATTCGCATTGAGAGTCGTCTCACTTGAAGAATCAAACCCTGAGATATTTGCCAAGTTTCTGCCCACCAATCCGCCAAAATATACGTTGGCATCGCCAGACAAGTCTATACTGCCCTGACTGCCAACTATACTGTTAGAAGTGTAAGAGATATCCCCTCTATTTTCTCCTACCAGACCTCCAAAATAGATATATGGCGCACTATTTTGTAGTTGATTGATGTTAGCATCTCCTGAAAAGACTACAGAAACATTATTAAGCGTTCCATTATTTGTATCAAACACTCCCAAATATGCGTTTGTACCAATGCTTAAATCGTATTGATAATTGACATTGAAATTTATATTAGAAATCTGTCCAGAAAAGTTTGTGAACAAATTTAAATTATTATTATCTAAATTGATACCGTATAATGTATATACGTAACTTACATTATTACTTTGATATGTCTCAATTGAGCCAGTGAAATCATTGATAACTTTTTGCCCAGTATATGTAGTATTTAATATATCTATATTGTTCATCAATCTATAGTGAGCATCTGTATCCAATTTGATCTCCCAAAAATCATCTGCATTGTTAATTATATAAGGATTAGATTGTGACCCGTCAGTCAAATAGATATTGATGATTACGTATGCATTCTTATACGCATTGATATTTTCATCCCCAATTCCATCCATCAAAAAGGCAGATATATTATCAAATCCCGCTGTACTCTGAGATATAATTTGATTCAATGCATCCTTTGCAAAAACAATCAACCTCAAATCAGTGTACGATCCAAACTCAACATCTCGAACATGTAAAGTGTTTGTATTGTTATCAATTGTAACGAAATTATAATTTTGATTACCCTGATTATCTACTATTACCATGAATATTTCATTGTTGGTCACTTCACCTTCCGATGAGAAAGTATTTGCTGTGATTGCATATTCTTCACCAGCTTTTAAATCAATGTAAAAGTCTTGTCTTGTATCCTGAGTATAATAGACGTCACTCTCAATTGACACAGCTTGTGAAATTATAGGTCTATGAACAGTCACTCTGCTTCTAAACGTAAATGTCGTATTAAACTGTCTAACATAAGCGTATATATCACGATAATACGAAGTTGCATTTAGATCTTGCTCTGCACTAAAGGTCAACTCAATATTTTTATCTCCCTGCGAATCTGTTATCACATAATCCGCATTCTCTGTATACCACACTACGCTATATTGATTTGTATAAGTTTCACCCATTTCCTGATCTGTGCTTTCTTGGCTAGTTATACCTATATTATAATTGTCTTCTTGATTGTATGCTTGTACGTAATTCCATAGATATTGATTATCCTCTCCAAGTATTTGAATTTCCAAATCAACTGTTGCCTGATCCTTATAATAGGCACCAAGATAATTGTACATATATCTATCAATACTAGAATAATTGATCACAATTTCATCTTCATCAATTTCTTCGTATATGAAGAAAATCAAATTAATCGACTGCTCTTCATAACCATTAATAGTAATTATGTCCGAATAATTTTGCACTCGCACAATAATATTTAGATTGACATATCTGTTGATATTATCAATACAAGTACCTTGATTGAAAGAAATATTGATCGAATTGTTTTGCTGCAATAGCCTTTCAATACTCAGATAATCAGAAACTGATGTAACAGTCACATCATTGAATTCTGCAGTGAAATTATAGTCTAACACATATTCGTCATTGAACTGATCATCTAGTACCACTTCTAAATTCAATATTTGACCAGCCGCCACAATGTAGTCTGAAATATAGTTAGGATAAAGATATGTCTTGGTTGCCTCACCATCTACATAACTACTATTTCTGAATGCCTTATTATTCTCTTCAAAGTTATATCCTATGTCGCCCGCCGTCAATCTTTGATACACTTTGCAATTGAGGACCAATGTATACCCATTGTCATGCCTAAAAGTAATAGTATAGTCTCCGATATCAGTATTGCTATTATAAACAAGCAATATTGCATTGTACACTCCGTTGCCTGTATCAAAGGTATAATTGATTGAACTCTCTCCTTGCACCGCACTATCCGCTGTGTCCTTACCATTGCCATCGTCCACTGAATATTGCTTGAGCAGCAGCGGATTATCTGCTCCTCCGCTCACGCTGATTTGGAAATCCGCATTTGTAAGCACTCTATCTCTATCTCCTAAAACATTACCTCGTCCGATATACAAAATATAAGCATGAACATCTGCATCCGTGCCTTCTAGCCTATTTAAATATAAATCACTGACTGAATATGCTAGTGCATTATTGTCTGTATACAATGTTTCACGATATGACCCATCTTGTTCGCGCAAATATCCCGCATTTACCACTAGACTTCTCACGCCTTCAAGACGGTTAAAAGTAATTTCAATGCTTCTTTCGCTAATGCTTTGCAAATATTCGTAATTGCCTGAATAATATGTAAATACTTCGATTTCTAATCCATAGTTATCATTCAATATATCCGTTTCAAAATATTTTATATATAGATTGTTTGTGCTATTAAAAGGCTCAGAAACTAAGGTATTTTTTTCATTATCAAAATAAAACCTCAATGGCTGATTGTTTAAATATATTTCAAGCACATATTTATTATCACGGTATGTGTAGCCCTGATATTCATTGTTTGTATAAAGAGTCGTGAATGTATCATCCGTATAGATTCTATTGACACCTACATAACTATCATTTTCTAAAATGTACGCATTCAAAATTTCTGGTTGGATACTTATTCTCATGTTTCTCAAATCGGAATAACTATATTCAACTATTGGATTAAAATTGAACAACGCCCCTAACGCACTTCCGCTTGAAACATAATAATCGTACAGGTCAACACTATAGTTGATGTCAACTAGATCACCCTGCATATAGACTTCAATATCTGTCGGTTTGACCTCTCCTTTGACGGTAAAGGTTTTATTGATACTGACAATATCTCCAACGCAATTTTTAGGCACCAAACTGATTGTGACTTGGACTTCATCCGCAGTATATTCTACTGCTTGTATGATCAAATCATTATTAGCATTGTGATAAGTAATATTCGAATTTGTCGTGCTGATAACTATGTCATAGTAGTCATAATAATTTATATTACCTGCATCCAGATTGATATAAGCCTCATCATTCAAATACTGCAAAACAATATGAATGTTATTAAAATTATACGATTTATTGTCCGGAGGAGTGACCATATCCGTTTCTTTTGCGATAAGATAGATTGTTTCCCCATTATTCAAATATTCCTGATGATATTCATCAGTAGATAAATACACACTCTCACTATTCAAAGTTTTGATGAATCTAACAGTTATTTCATTATCAGGATATTCAGTGAGTTCATAACCCTGCATATATGTGACAGGATACAATATCAATTCGGCGCCTTCCTGCACATTTTCATCAATTACAAAGCCCTCAATTAACGTATTGTCTGAATTGATATTTACATATTTAAACTGCACATTTTGTAAAGTAGCATCATTTTTAACTTTGAAATATACAGTGTCATTACTACCATTAGGGATTTGACTGACTAGTTCACTAGAGTTTATCAAAATATCTTTTTGTCCACTGTCAGGAATTGAAATTATATATGTATCATCCGTTGTAGAAATAGATGTTGATTTTCTGTCAACATTTAGATCAATGCTAGCAGTTTTACCAGAGGACCCATGCAAAACAGTCAATTTGCCTGTACCGCGCAAGTCAGCCGAAATGTCAGCATAATAAGTATCGTTTTCTAATCTTTGATTGCTGACCGAAATCAGATTGCTTGGAGTTGAATAAATTTGTACCTCTCCAATATCTGAAACATCTATGCCCAAAAATTGAACACCTATGGTGGCGGTCTGCAATTCTTCATTGCTACCAATGACCAGATTGACAGAACTCAAAGCCTCTCCACTGGAAGAATAAAATCTCATTTCAAGATTTGCATATTTGTCACCACATGCAGAAAAAGTAATACATGACAATAATGTTACAAATATTAATGCAAACGTATATATTTTTTTCATTTTATCCCCTATTATAATTTAACCTAAATGCTGCAAAATTATTTTAAATTAAATTAATATTTAATATTATAAAAGAGCGAGGCGGATTTTGTCAAATATTTTGGAAATAATCATAATTAAAAATATGAACAAATATATTAAAAAAAGGATATTTATGGAAAATAAAGAAAAAGAAACAAAAAAAGAACAATTAATTGTATTGAGCAACAGATCCAATTTATCTGTCTCTGGAACAAACAAAATAATCAGTTTAAAACCTGAATTGATTCAATTAGACACAAATTTTGGTGGATTGATGATAACTGGCGAAAATCTTGAATTAATAAAATTGGACAATACTACTACTCGTGCTGAAATTAATGGAAATATAAATTCAATAAAATTCGTTCAAGGAAAAGAAAAAGAACCTTTTTTTAGGAAAATTTTTAAATGATTTTTTCAACCTTTAATCAATTAAATATTTTTTTGTTATTTTTATTTTTTGGAATAATTATTGGAATATTTTCAAAAATATTTTTTGTGTTATTTTTGAAAAATTTTCAAAAAATAATTATAAAAAACATAATTTATGCGATTTTTTATACGTTTTTTTCAATTTTTTTCATAATTTTAATTAATTTTTATAATTTAGGTCAGTTCAGTTACGCTTTAATAATCTCTTATCTGCTTGGATATTTTTGGTTAAATTATATTAGTAAAAATTTAGTTGCGTTTTTAGAAAACAAGTGGTATAATATATTTACAAAATTCAAACACATTCTATTTAGGAAGAAAAAACATGACCAAAGCAAAGAGAACTAAATTATTCATCATATTAGCAGTTTGTATAATTGCTCTTCTTTTGATAATTAGTGTAGCTCAAATAGTATCAATTAATAACAAAGAGCGCGAATTGAATCGTCAGCAAACGGAAATAGACAGACTAACTAATGAATTAAATTATTACGAGAATCAATCCAATGCTAATAGCAACGTAGAAGAAGATCTTGAATCGTATGATGATAAAAATGGAGATATCCTGATCACTGAAAACGAAGCTGTAGGAGATAATCAATGATAATTACAATTACTGGCAAACCGTGCAGTGGGAAAGGAAGTATTAGCAAATATCTTTGTGAAAAATATAATTTTGAATATATTTGCACAGGTGATATGTTTAGAGAACTGAGCAAGAAACATGGTTATGAAAGCATATTACACTTTCAAACGAAAAATGATAAAATTAAAGAATTTGACAAGTTGATTGATAACAAAATTAAAAAAATTGGCGAAACTAGAATCCACGATGATATCATAATAGATTCAAGACTAGCATGGTACTTTATTCCCAACTCATACAAAGTGTTTGTGGATATAGATTGGGATATTGCTGCAGATAGACTGCTCCAATCCAAACGAGAAACAGAACAAGTAAAATCTCATGATCATGCGATCACGATTTTGAAAAACAGATGGGACACCGAAAATGACAGGTACCAAGAGTTGTACAACATTGACAACACTAACCTCGATAATTATGATTTTGTTATCAAAAGTGATAAAAGCGTTGAAAATTTAGCAGAAGCAATATATTTTGAATACAAAAAATTCATAGATAAAAAACAATAAGACGATTCTTATTGTTTTTTTTATAAATTATAACTTCGTACACTATTCAAAACGATTTCATATAATGGCAATATGAAAAAATGGTTGAAACTCTCGCTTGTGTTGATATTCTTTGCTCTGATTAGCGTAATTACATATTTCATCTTACGTGCATTAGGTATAGCAGATATTAATAAACTTAGAGAATTGATTATAAATAGCCAACAATACGGCATACTCACTTTTTTACTTATAGAGATATTAATGTTTGTACTTTTTTGCTTTGTACCCGTTTTAAATAGCGCATTAGTCGTGTTGGGATGTATACTATTTGGAGCAAAAACAGCCTTTTTGATTTCATGGAGCGCCAGTATAATTTCTTCTACAATTCTATTCTTTTTAGGTGATAAGTGTGGAGAAAAAATCGCTTGTAAACTTATCGGCAAAGACGAACTAGAACATGCTCAAGATATGATTGACAGCAAAAGTAAATTGCTATTGCCCATTGTATTTTCAATCCCAATTTTTCCAGATGATGCCATATGTATCGTGGCAGGTATGACAAAAATGAAATTTTCATTTTTCATAATTGTCACCATAATATTCAGAGGACTAGACAATCTCATCGTTTGCTTTTTAGGTAGCGGAATAATTTCATGGTCAGAATTGACTGTACTCGACTGGATAATAGTGATCAATTTGATACTAATAGATATTTACTTGATATTTAAATTTCAAAAATTTTTCGAAAATTATATAAAAAATAAGAAAAATTCAAAAAAATAACAAATTATATCAATTTTATCTATCCAAATATGGATTTTTAAAATTTTTCTTATTTACTTGTCTTGCTCTGGCTATTGCCAATTCGCCAACGTCCACATCTTTATTGATAGTACTGCCTGCAGCAATATACGCGTTATCACTCAACACAACAGGAGCAATCAAATTGCAATTTGACCCAACAAACACGTTGTCACCCAAATATGATTTTTGTTTAATTTTCCCATTATAATTGCAAAAGACTACTCCGCAACCAATGTTACAACAAACACCCATTTCCGCATCACCTATGTACGATAAATGTGCCATCTTTGAGCCTCGACCAATAATTGAATTTTTGATCTCCACAAAATTGCCTATTCTACAATTTTCTCCTATCTTACTGTTGTCACGAACATGAGCAAACGGGCCAATTGTCGTACCTGCCCCAATCTCTGAAATTTTAATAAAACTTGATATAATCAATACACCTTTGCCTATGTATGAATTTTCAATCACTGAGTTAGCCCCTATCTCGACATCGTCTTCTATTACAGAATCCCCCAAAATACAAACATTATAACTTATCTTGACATTTTTACCAATTTTAGCATTATCTGAAATGACGATATTTTTTTCTTTATATTCCTTATTCATAATTCTCCTATTAAACTATGTATATTGAATATTGATTCTAAATATGTCTAATAAGATATTAATCTATCAAAATGTTGATAAATCTAGAATATAAATTTCAATAAGTAATTGCTAAAATTTTTATAATTCTGTATAATAAATACATGGAACAAAAAAAACTGACCATCAAAGATAGTTCAATAGCCTTTTTGTCGGCATTCTTGTTTAGCCAACTAGCAGTAGCAATTGTCACAATTATCGCAATGTTCATCTGTAATATTGCAGGAGTGGAAGATTCTAGTTATCTATCTTTTTTTAATACAAGTTATGGATATCTGATATTGGCTAGCGTAATGTATCTAGTTGTCGTACTCGCTTTTTTTGTAATAAATCGAAAAAAGGACAATCCTATAATATCAAAACCAAGTGCAAAAAAAATATTTATGTACATAGGTATTGCAATTTTATCTTTTTTTGCGCTATACCCTATCATAACCACTATTGATAGTTTATTGATTGATTTGGGAATACCGTTAAATACTATTCCTTATGAAATGAATACTGGCAATTATTTTATTTCTTTAATTTCACTTGTTATACTTCCAGCCATTTGCGAAGAATTATTGTTCAGAGGATTGGTATTCAAAGGATTAAAACCGTATGGAAAAGTTTTCTCTATCACTATTAGCGCGTTGATATTTTCTCTCTATCACATGTCGATTGACCAAACAATTTATCCATTTTTGATAGGTTTATTACTATCTGTAATAATGTATAAGGAAAACAACATATTATATTGTATTGCGATCCATTTAACAAACAATTTCTTATCACTTACCTTTTCTTATCTGAACATTAACTTGATATTCAATCACTGGACATATATCTTGCTCGCAATAATACTGTTTTTATTATATCTGACCATTGTACTATACTTTACAATCAAGGGATACAAAAATGAAAAAAAAGAAAAAATTACAGCTGAAGGAAAATGGTATTTTCTCATTTGCTTGATCATACTACTAATAATTTATATACTTTCCATTATCTCATAATAGACAAATTAAAATGATTTAAAATTGATATGAAAAATAAGACTTTCTTTAAAATTAATATTATATATTTTGTTGCAATGATTTTGGTTGCACTGATATTTATATTGGGATATTTAGGGCTATTGCAAAACGACTATATATCCTCTTTTTTAATTCAAATTTTAGTCATGTTTGCGATACCAATGCTGATGTACACAATGTTTGTCAGCAAAAGCTTTAAACAAACTTTTAAAGATACAGGGTTCAAAAAAATCAGTGCAGGGATGATTGGAATATCCATAATTCTGGGAATAGTCCTCTATTTTATAAATAATTTTGTCGCTCAGTTCTTCTCTAGCATAATATCAATTTTTGGATATGAAAATATTTCAACTACGACCAGCGTAACATTCTCTTATGAATTATTATTTAGAGAATTTCTGCTATCCTGCGTTCTGCCTGGCATTTGTGAAGAGTTTCTTCATAGAGGAATAATGCTCAATGCAAGTAAAAAATGTGGAAACACGCGCTATGTTTTGATTACTTCTTCAATATTATTCGGACTCATGCATCTAAATATCAATCAATTCTTCTATGCTGCCATTTTAGGATTTTTAATGGGATATGTATCTATCGTATCAGACAGCATATATCCTAGCATGATCATCCATTTCATGAACAACTTTTTGAACACCTATTTCTATTTCGGATACTACCTTAATTGGCCATTTGCCACATTTATCAATGATTTACAAGCTTTGATAATGTCCAATATATTTGTATTTATAATAGTCAATACAATTATCGTTTGTCTGTTGATAACATTATATATTTATTTAACCCAAGTTTTAGCAAAAGAGCGAGTCCGGTACGATGTAAAAAAGATAATATCCTGTCTAGAACTCGACAAACTGCCAATAGAAGAAGCACAGATGAAAGTAAATCAAGCGAACGAAATATTGCGCAAATCCAGTAGTTTGAAATTCAAAAATACCGTGCATGCTGGCGGAAAATTTTCATTTTTGTCACAAGTATTTTTGATATCAAGTATCATTTTAGGTGGTTTAATCACTATTGCTACATTCATATGGGGGATAATTTAATGCTAAAGATAAATATAATAGCCGTCGGAGACATAAAGGAAGAATACTTAAAAAATGGCATCAATGAATATTTAAAACGTTTAAATAGATTTGCGAATGTAAAAATTGTTGAATTAAAAGAAAACAATCCACTGTCTAACAATGAAAGAGATATTAATCTTGCAAAAAACAAAGACGCTTTGGAAATAAAAAAGAAAATTAAGGGCTATCCTATTTGTCTAGATATATTAGGTAAAAGTCTTGACAGTGATGAATTTTCAAAATATATAGATAAATTAAGTCTAAACACGAGTGAAATCAGCATCATAATCGGTGCATCAAATGGACTCAGTGACGAGATAAAATCTATCTGCAAAGACAAGATTTCATTTTCAAAAATGACGTTTCCACATCAATTGATGAGATTGATTTTGTTAGAACAAATCTATCGAGCATTCACAATTATCAACAATATTTCATATCACAAATAGAGGTGATTATGACATATCAAGAATTAGAAAATCAAATAATAGGGCTCCAAGAAGAAGGATTGGAGCTTTTTAATGCTGGAAAATCTGTGCTAGGAAAAAACATTTTAGCCTCCCATGTAGGCGAATATTCTGGTCCACAAGTCTTGATTCAAGGTGGAATACACGCGCGTGAATATATCACTGCATTGTTGCTGGTTGAAATGGCGCGAAATCTACATAATAACGACAATGTGAAAGGCGGCGGAATCTATTTTGTTTTTTTGACAAACCCAGATGGTGCTCAAATATGTATAGACGGCATAGATTTTTTAAATTGTGATATAACAAAAAATTATCTATTAAGTGCTAATAACGGCAGCAATGATTTTTCACAATACAAAGCGAATGTCAATCTTGTAGATCTCAACACCAATTTTGATGCAAATTGGGGAGGCGGTAGTCAAAATGTGTTCTGCCCTGCCACTGAAGATTTTGTAGGATTTTATCCAAATAGTGAACGTGAGGTACAATCGTTGATTGACTTCACTTTGAAAACAAAACCTAGTATCACAATTTCTTATCACACTAAAGGGAATGTAATATATTATGGTTTCGATGGTGAAAGCGAAGAAAATATTGAACGAGATCAAGCTATTGGAGAAAGTTTTTCAGAATTGACTGGATATCCACTGATTTTTACAGAAAATTCCACAGGTGGATATAAAGACTGGTGCATTCAAAAACTGACCATACCATCATACACTTTTGAAGTCGGAGATACTAATCTTGCTCATCCTCTCGGCGTAGAGACATTGCCAGAAATTTATAATAGAAACAAAGATATCCCTCTTTTGGCCCTACAAAAAGCAATTGAATATTCAAAACAAATTGACTTTATAAATCCTTTTGTGCAAAATATATGTATAAAAGGAGAACCAAATGGATCCAATGAAGAAAGTTACCGCGCTCGCATATTCCGCAAACTCAATAGGCGAAGTTCCAATAGGAGCGGTAATCACTCTAGATGGTAAAATAATATCCAGTGCATACAACACACGTGAAAAAGATCAAATAGCTACACATCACGCTGAAATCATCGCTATAGAAAAAGCGTGCAAAAAATTAAAATCATGGCGTCTTGACAATTGTGATATTTTTGTCAATCTTGAACCCTGCCCAATGTGTGCAGGTGCAATTTTGAACGCACGTATAAGGCATTTGTATTTTGCAGTAAAGGATGAAAAATCTGGTGCAATTTCAAAATTTAACATGCTAGAAAATACACTAAATCACACCACTATCGCCACCCAACTGACCGAATATGAAGATGAAAATAAAAAATTGATTAAAGATTTTTTTAAATCATCCACAGATATCATCATAAAAAGTATTATTTTT
>CAMLYK010000024.1 GCA_946491735.1 uncultured Clostridia bacterium
TTTTAAATACTCCCAAAATAACTGTTGCAAAAAAATAAAACTATGCTATAATATAAAAATCCATTGGGGTATCGCCAAGCGGTAAGGCTCTGGTCTCTGAATCCAGCATGCGGTAGTTCGAATCTACCTACCCCAGCCATGAAAAAAACGAGTTTAAACTCGTTTTTTTATTATTAAATCAAATAGTCAATTTACTAATTAATTGACGATTTTAAAACTAGATGATTGTTCTGATTCAGTTTTGCCATCCGCGTTTTCATCAATCATATTTTCCATAACTTTTGACTGATAATCAGTATCAATACTAGTATTCACATTTTCTTGAGCAGAAGCAGTTTGATTATAATTTTCTGAAATTTCCGGATTTTGAGACGAATTTTCTTCGATATTTGTTTCATTTTCATTATTTTCAAAATTTTTTTCTTCCAAATTCATATTGCCAGATGAATACAACTTTTCTAAATTAGCCTTCATTAAATTCAGGTCAGAATAAATTTTGTTTACAAGAACTTCATAATCATTCGAGCTATCAGAAATATTATTTTCATCTTCAACCTCATTGGGTATATCTTCTGTCTGCTGTTGTACACTTTCTTGAATTACATTTTCTTCTATTTGATTATCTGTGTTTGTTTGGTTTGTTGATTCGATATCCGAATTTGTTTCTTGCTCATTTTTAGCATCCGCTACCAAATTAGAATTTGTTTCAGTTTGATTTGACTCATTTTTAGAAGATTTTGTTGGATCATTTATTATTCCAATCACGACCAAAAGACCTAAAACTGCGGTCACTATTTCATTGATATATGCAATATCAAAACTAATATCAAACGCTTGCAAAATGAGCAACACAGCACTGACTATTGATATCCAAAAATTATAATTAGTCAATCGATTTTTCCAATTCATGTTTGCTCCTTTTCCATTTTTGATAATTCATCAAAAATTAAAAAATTTTTAAAAGAGCACAAATATTGAAAATAAACATTAAATTTTTTTAAAATTTTCAAATCAATATTCATAATAGTCTAATACAACTTTATTAACACTCGCTTGCGTTTCGTTTGATGAGATTTCCAGTTTGATTTGTTTGCATAAGATTTTAAAGCAAAATTCATTTACGCCATCCTTATAAGTTGAAAAAGATATGTTTTTATCATCATAAATAAGATTAAAGGTCACATTCTCGCTTGCATCAATAGAAAGTTTTGTAAACAATTTCGTATTAAAAGTATTTGATAATTCACTACTTTGCCAATATTTTGGTAGACTTGTTCCAAACGATGCCGAATCATCAACAATCTGTCCTAATTTATCATTATTCAAAGAATTGAAGGTTACGAGCATTTTTTCAAATACTTCTGTTTTGACAGGCAGCAAACTTTTAACATCTATTCCTCGAATTATTTGATACGAGAAATCCGTAATGTCAATTACAACCAAAGCATTATTTACATAATTGCCTGTTTCACATAAGATTGATTTATCGTCGTTAAAATTCAATCTTAATGCTAAATAATAGTTTTGCCCCAATGACGATGCAGCGGTGAAATCGTTGGTGTCTGGCAAAAGGTTTGTGATATCAACCTCTGTCTTGGTAACTCTGACACCATTGAATGAATATATTCCATCCTTTGTCATGAACATAATCACATTCCCACACACACTGACAGTATCTGTATAAATCTTAGTATTTGATAGATATACTTGACTTACGGTAATATCATTCTTTATATAATTGATTTTTGATATTCCATAATCTCTAAATACGTAAATGTCTTCATTAAAAGTCAGAATTTTTCTAGAATAACCCAAATCATCTTCCAAAGAAATATAGCCTGATTCAGGAGTGACTTGACCCACATTTTCTGCATCAAGATTGGTCGCATACCAAATTTTAAAAGCCGGATCTTTTATTGTACAGAACAACACTTCATCGTTCATGCACATACTGGTGATAATTGGCACATTTTCTATCTCATATGGAGAATAATTCGTGTGCCAAACTATCATTTTGTCCGAACTGGTCAATATGATTGAATCAGTATCATCAGTTTTGTAAGACAAACTGACTGGCGGACTGTTGAACTGCAGATTAAAAAGCCATAATAACGATGGTGATTCACTGAATAATTGATTGATATAGACCTTGTTGTCATCACCATAAACCAATAATCTATGTTGTGTATTTTGGCTCGTTGGAAAATACATTTTAAAGTATGTGACTCCACACACCGCATTTATATCCAAGTCTGAAATTGCCAATTCTTGCTCTGTCAAATCTTCATAACTTTTGGGAAATTTAGCAACAGCAACACCTAGTGAAGAATTTAGATTTTGTGTTGGTAAAAAATTATAAAATTTTTCTGTATTGATCTCATTTACAGTATTAAAATTGTTAAAAGTATCAATACTTATCTGTTTTTTTTCTTTCATTCCCATCTCCTTGCAGGCAATTCAAAAATCTTCAAATCCTTTAGACTTTCTGCTTTTGCAATATATCGTTCATAAAATGATTCAAAGTCTTCAAACATCCCGCTTGCTAGACAGTAATAAGAACACAATCCAAACACCATGACATCCGGACTAAAATTGGACAAAAAGTCGATTTCATCAAACATTGAAGTAATTTCTGGATATGTCATATAGTTTACAGTATAATTGCCATCTTCGCTAAATTCTAGATTTCTATTGATTATTTTAAATTTAACAGGGTGACCATTTTTGTATACATTGTTGATTCGTATAAAATTATTCAAATTGCTTAATGCATTTTTTTTGTTAGTAGTAGTTATCTCTTGACTCGTGCAAACAGGCACATAGTGTGTACACAACTCTTGAATTGAAAATTTAATCAAATTGAATAACTTTTTTATTTCAGCATTTTCGAGTGCTGTTTCTTCGCTCGATGTAGTCGTCGCTTCAAGTGTATTTAATTCAGTGGTTAAACCTAAAAGTTGTGCACTATTTTTCATTACATCTATTATTTTCATCTTAACTCCTTTTTATCTCATCTTCAAGAGTGTCATTAAATTGAGAGAGAACGCATCTGGTATCTGCGTTCTCCCTTAATTTATTATCATTTTCAATAGTTTCAACTATCCTTTCAATATTTGTACTCATACTTTCATATACATATTGCAATGCGCGTATATCTAGTGTGTTATACGGAATAGTTAAACAATATGTATTATCAATTTGAGCCAAATTATGAACCTCAAAATTTTGTTTTGATGTATCAAAAACTATATAATAATCTTTATCAATATATTTTATTCTCTTTGCAATTTCATATACATCATGGTCTATTTTGATTTTCATAATTCTCCTTAATGATTTTTACTGCTTATTCAGTAATCGTATTTTCTATCACAGTTGTAAATGGATTAGTCACTGTTGACTTAATGTTTGTAAATTTAGCTTGTCCGCTTGGAAGATCACAGATTAAATCTGCATATTTCACAAGTGTAGCAGTGTATGCTGGATATCCTGCTTTTTGACGTAAAATCTTGCCACCTTCTCCTTCAATCCATTCCCAATCACACAATTGATGAAGAGTGAATTTGCTGGTGTCTAAAAGATAAATTGTATCATCTGGAACGAATCTATCTGATACAACAGGAATACCGTTAAATGTCATTGCCTTGTATCCACCTGCTAATACAGTTACGTCAACATTTCTTCTATAGCAAGCAAGATATTCTTGATAAGCACGTTTTGCACCTGCTCCACAAGTGATAAAGTCAATAGTTGAGCCGCTGTTCTCTTCCAAAAAGTCTACTGCACTTTGCAGTATAGAATCACTCACTTCTTGACTTGTACTGCTTGTATACGGATTGAGCCATTTGTTGTTTGTTCTGTCCAATCCATAAATTGATTTTGTCGTGTCAAATATAGCACCCAGTCCAGTAATCTCATTATCTTTACTTCCTTGAACATAGAATACATCATTTGCATTCATTGTTGTAGGTGTAGTTGTGAAAGCTACTGTCTTATTCACTCTATCAATAGAGGCAATTCTAAGTCCTACATTTGATGTGACACTACCAGTTGATGAATATACATCAATGACCATACCTTCCATAAGGTTTTTCACACTATCCATGGTAGCAACATTTGAAGCGAATGAAACAACTTTTCCAACAGCTCCCGAACCATCTCCATACAACATACGTCCAAGGTTGAACTTTGATGCTGTCAATAGTCCTTCCATCTCGGCATTCAATAGATCAATGAATGCACCACTATTATTGCTGCTGGCTCTGATTGCCTTATCGCTAATTTCAATAGTTCCATATAAGTTTTTCAAAGTTGTTTTGAATTGAGCATAATTATTTTCATTAGCAGTAGGAAGTTTTCCTGTTTCACTGCCCGTTCCTACACCACCGTTTAAACCGACTGGTGCAACTTTTATAATTTGTTTGCCATACACATCAGTAGATGATTGTTTAATTTTAGCAAATAACGGATTAGTCTTTGTATTCAATTGATTGCATGCAGCAACCAAATACGCATCTTTTAAAGCATTTTGTGCTGTAGTTAAATCTATCATTTTTTACTCCTATTTTTGTTTTATAATTGATTTTGCTAGTCGTCCCGCCTCTTGAATTGTGGTCGGAACATTTGGTGGAGAAAGTGGAATTGAATTAGAGCCTGAATCAATGCGTATGGGTGAAGTTTGAGTTATTTTACTCAAATATTCTTTGATAATATTCTCTTTGATTTCATTATTTGAGTAAATATAGTTGTTCAAAAATTCTTTATCAGACGCATAGTCTTCTGCTCGTTTGTAATTATTTGTGACAAGTTTCATAACTTCGTCTTCGAAATTAAGATTCTCATCTTGAATTAAACTTTCTTTTAGAGTACTGCTAAAAGGTTTAATTATCTCAAATTTTGTTGCAAACTCATCCACTTTCTTTTCAATCTCGAGTCGCTTGTTGGCTTCAATCTCACGTTTTGTATTTTCACTTTCAAGGCTTGCCAAACGTTGACTCTTCTTGGTAAATTCAGCTTCTAAACTATTGTAAGCTTTCAATAAACTTTCTGCATCCTTAAATTTACCCAAATTTTCATTGGAGCCTAAACTTTCTTCTTGTTTTGGTTGTTCCAATTCTTCCATAATTATTCTCCTTTTTCTTCAAGATTTTCTTGTTCAGATTTTTTCAATAAATTTTTATGTCCTTCAATATGTTTTAATAATTTTTCAACTATTTGCTGACTATTCAATTTTTTCTTTATTTCACCACCGAGTATGTATGCAGTATGTTCATCAATGTGGATTTTATGATCATCTATTGGCATGATCTTCAATTCTGCATTATTCGTAGCACTAATGTTTTCTTCTTTTGCTCTGTTGATTTGAAGTGAATGTATGTCAACAGCATTTTCCCACATGCCAAAACCCAACAAGTCCAAACAACGTTTGCGCATGCTTTGTGAAAACTTCCCATCTTCATCATACATCAATCCTTCTTTTATCAAATCGAGTAGCATGGTACGCTTTTGCCCTAGACTATCCATGGTGTCAGTTGAGGCATCAAACACAACATCATCACTGCAAATCTCATTTTGGTCCCAATAATACATCTGAACATCTCCTGCTTCCCCAGTGATTTTTAAAAGTCTAGGTACCACAGCAAACTGCTTGTACAATCGTAAAATATATTTAGCGAGTATCTTTACTGCAAGTTTTGTTGAATCAATAGCGGTAGCTAGTCTTGTAATATCCTGTTCGGCTAGCAATTCAAGCGCCACACCCGACATATTGGTGTAATTTGCATAACTATCAGTCATCATATCGCTTACACCAGATATCGTTTTAAATTCAGACAACAGACGTTCTTCCTCTTCATCAAAATTCAAATTTATATCTGGATTTTGCATGATTTCTGGAATTTTGCTCCCCTGTCTATAGACTAGCACTTTGCCCGGAGATAATCCATCCATCTCCAATGCATCAGTATCAACACTGCCGTCTTCCACTGCAAGCACATTCATTACTGAACGATTAAAATATTCGTGTTTTCTATTTCTCACGGCATTGTATGCACGTTGAAGTGGTATTAATCTATCCACTACACTCACTCCAAAGAAACTGCCTGGCATATAGTTTGATATTTGTTTTACGAATGGAAAAGTACGGTTGTTCAATTCATCATTAATATATGGAAGTTCTCCATCGAACAACAATTTATCTCCTGCTACAATTGTGAGTCTACCATTAGGAAAGTCTTTTGTTGGTCGAATATATCGTTCAATCATTACACAATGATTTGAGAGTTCGACATTCGCCACTTTATTTATATGAGCATCGTATCCCAAACCTCCAATATTGCCAGATTGACTGTCTAGTGTGAATGCATACACCTTTTCGCTAGCAACATCCACTCCCCATTGTGAACGGACTTCGTCAACTTCAACTGCGCGAGCATGAATAATGCTCTTTACATCTTCCATACGTTCGCAAGCCAAATTGTCTGGGAAAATTTCAAATGGAGATATGACTTCAACTTGCACATCACCTTCTCGAATCGCATTTCCCAATTCATCTGTAGCAACCATTCTGCCAGTATTTGTATTCCAAACAATTTTATAAAAAGCAGTACCACATATTTCGCTCCAAGTTGTTGCAGTTTTTTCTAGGTCGGTCAGATTCAATCTATTAGCAACAGAATTCAAAATCTCTTTGCTCAGTTTGGCACTTTCAATGTCTGATTCATCCGTACTCGCCGGAACGACGGTTACACTTGGCGTATTACTTGTTATTTTTGATATACGTGTCTCTACAATAGGCGCAATATGATTGAATACTTCTTTTTCTTGCCAAAAATATTCCTTTTCATCCTCTCTAATTGTTTGATTTGAAGCAATATAACTATACTGATTTCCCATCATAAAATTAATATTCAACTGCCACTGTGCTTCTAGACTTCTTCTTGCCTCTCGTCTTGATATGTAATCTCTTTTCACTTCTTCAATCAGTTTTTGATTAGGTTTACTCATTTTTTCCTCCCTTTTTATAAATTGGTTTAACATTTTTAGGCACCATAAATTTACCTATTTCACTATACAAAGATTTCATGCAATCTTCGCACAAATACACGCTGCCATCAAATACAAATTTTTTGTTCACTATCACATAATCACATGGATTATTACATCCGCTAGCATCACATTTTACTCGTGTCTTTGCTCTTTCTACTATCATTTTTCATCTCCTTCAATTCTTTTAACAATCGTTGTTTTTCTTGCTCTAATTGTTCGTCTGTCATTTTATCATAGTCATATTTTTTCTCATCATCTTCTTTTATCTGTTGAAATATCATTTTTATCAAATCAATGTTAGGAGGGAGTGACTTTTCGTTCACTTTTTTCTTGACCAATTTCATCTCATTTGTTTCACTATCCAAAACATATTCACACGTAGTCTCTGTCGTCGCACTTCCCAGCAAACATGATTTAATCGCTTTTAGCGTTGCTTCGTCAATATTATATGATTTTATAACACATCGACCTCCTATCTTCTGCGATTTAATGAACGTATCAATCTTTCTTTTTCTTTTTGAATTATACTCATCTCCTCTTTTGGACGTTTATTTTCCGGCCGTGACATTATATAATAACGCAACTCATCCATGCTATGATCATCTACCTTTACTGGACTATCTCCATTTCCCCACCTGTACGCTTTCATCTCTCTAATCATATTTTTGCAGGTGTTGAAGATAAATAATTTGCTTTCACCTAAACTATTTTTTAGATATGATTTCACACGTTGTATTCCCGAAAAAACATCTTTGTTCACGTTCGTATTTACTAAAATGTTGTGATCATAAAACAAATCCGCAACACTTCTTACAGATGCCAATGTAGTCTGATTGGCAGCACTATCAATGAGTGCTTCAATCATCCCGTTTGAATTTCTATGCCAATGCAATTCATCACTTATCCTATGTATCGCTTCACTGTGATATCCAATGTCTTTTTCTTTGTCATAATGCTCAGCCACAACATAAATATTGCCATCATAATCTACTGCATACCAGTGGCATGATAGCGGATTTTTTAGCCCTGGGTCTATGGATAATTTATCCTGCCATTCGTACGGAATAGCAAATGGCTCAATGACGTTCACATTTTCATCAAATTCTGGATAAACTCTACCTCCTACATCTAAGAATTCGCCATATTGTCTAGATTTCAATTCCTGTTCGGATAGACTTTTCTTCATTGCATTTTTTGCTTTTTCACTGATGAACGGGTTGTCATCCCACTGCATGAATTCATACCAAATATTTTCGTCGTTAAATTTATTTAAATATATCTCATCATATACAAATGTCATGCCTTTCAACGGAGTCATTGTAGCAAATATATCTCCATCTTTATCCAAAACACGCATTCTGCATTCAGAATAAATATCGTATGGAGGTTCTTCATCAAACCACACATAATCAAGGCTAGTGCCCTGAAATTTTTCTCTGCCCTGATCGCAACTTTTAAAGCCAATTTTGCTAAGACTGCCAAAAACGTTTTTGACTAAGATATAATCAATTATTCCGTTAGCAATATTATCTTTTCTTCCGCTCAGCATCACAACATCTTCAATCCAATCTGGATTAATGTAATTCAAGATTTTACTTTGAGCCACATCTCGTTGCACTTGTGTAGAGAGGCTTACAACCCAACCGCTTGTTGCTCCTTTGATTTTCCTATATGGATGGCACCCACGGGCAAAGTAAATCACTTCAACCGCACCACATTCAGTCTTTCCAGATCGGTTACCTCCAAATACCCACCTGTTTTTTTTCTCACACTGATGAAATGCCAGTTGTTTTTTATGGATTTTTTCGCCTGTATTGTACTGATTAAGTTTGTTTTTTTCTTTTCGTTCCTTTTGAATTCGTTCAATCTTTAAAATTCTTTCGATCAATTCCATTTCGATGATAATTTACACTAAAAGTCGAATATATTATCCTAAACTTGTCAAAATATTCATTTATTTTTGTGATAAAATTTTATTATGATTTTATTATTGATAATTTTGTTTTCGCTTGAAAACTCACTTGTGTATGTGTCCGCTAGCACGTTTGATACTTATTATGCTAGGATAATGTATGATGATGTTTATCTATATAAATCTCCTATTGATGTTGACGAATATAGCAATATATATTTTTCATTGCCTCGGACATATTTTGTTGAATTGTTAGAAAGTAGCAACAGTGAATTTTATAAAGTAAACTATCTTTCATTTACAGGATTTGTTAAAAAAGAGTTTGTCCAAACAATAGTTGGAAAACCCATAACTCCATATTTAGAGAATCAAAATTTTAGAGTATATTCAGAACTAAGTAGAGATATGCGAACTGAACCAAGCACAATCAGTGGCAGTTCCTCTCAAGTTGTATATATCCCACTTTATTCACGAAATTTGACCTATTACGGTTCAATTGAGGGTGAACAGCTTGTGGATGGGCGAACAAACATATGGTATTATTGTAAATACACTGCCGACCAAGATTATTACGGATATGTATATAGTGATTTTTGTGATGAATTTAGTTTGGATGAAATACCGTTAAATTATGAAGAAGTCAGTTATACCTCTGAGCCTAATTTTGATTCGGACAATGGCAATCAAACAAGCATTCCAATAGAAAATAAAACCACAGCAATAGTGATAGCAATTCTCACTATTCCTGCGATAATATTCGTTTTCATGATAATAAAAGGTGGCAAAATTATTACAAAAGAAGGCAGAAAATCAAATAAAGAAATTAAGGATTATTAAAAACAAATATAATGAATTGACTAAACCGTGATTGACTTACATTTAAAAGCCATTCTCCTCTCTCTCACTTCTTCTCTGATATCAGATATCCAAATTTCTGAATCTAATATCTTTTCAAGTTTCTCAATATATTTAGACTTGTTCAATGCTTCAGTCAAATGATAAAAAGCACGCTCAATATGTCTGAAAGCAGTACGTTCTTTCAATTCCAAAATACCACAAAGTTCTAAAATTGATATTGAGTATTTCATTTTAATGTATAAAATCTTTTTGTCATCAATGCTGAGTGACTTTATTGCATTATCAACAATAACTTTTAAGTTAATCAGTTGATTTTTTCTAGTAATTAGGTCTATAATATTATTACATACATCTAGTGAACCATAGTCTGAAGTACTAGGTCCAAAATAAAAGGCGTGATTATTTATATATCTATCAATTGCTTCGCACCGTTTGCCAAGCATCCGATAGATTTTCACAATCGCTTCACTATCATAAATATCAATCATTATTATCTCCCCTGACAAAAAAAAGTATATCCTACCATTTGTCGAAAAGTCAAGTGTATACGTCACTTTTTTACAAAAATCTACACAAAATGTCAGAATTTTCGATAAAAAATGACACTATGGTCGAACATTTGTTTTATTTTGTAAAAAATAATATATTGATAAATAAAAAAAGACCTGCTATAAAGCAGTCTTATCTTCGGCGATTGCCAATTTAATAATTGATACTTCGTATGCAGTTTTGACAACTGTCTGATTTTCTCCTTCATAATGCTTGTTGTACTCTCTGCTTTGAATTCGTCCTTCAATCTCTAATTTTGTACCAACTTGCAATTTATTTACATATTGAGCATTTCTGCCCCACGCAATACATGGAATATAGTCTGATTTGTCATAATTCCTGTTTACTGCTAAGAGTAGATCACAAATCTCTCTAGAAAAAGGTGTCGTTCTATATATTGGTGCTTTGCAGATATATCCGCTTAGTTCGATGACATTTGAATTTGCGTCATCATCCCATTCGCATAGTTCTCTACAGAAAACCGATAATAATAATTTGCTTTTGCCCTGATCTAATTTATTATAACTTCTAAATTGACCACGCAAAGCAATTTTATCTCCAGCTTTTAATTGATTTTCGTCAATCAGTTTTGAAGATATTGTGATTGGCAGGATATCATTTTGTCCACTCAATCTTGCAACTATCAAATTAAACGAATAGAAATCTTCATTTAAAACTGTATGATTGTATTTTGGACTGTCTGCCACCTCACCTTGTAAATAAACTTTGTTGTTGTTCAACATTTCATAACTCATTTGTTTTCTCCTTTAATTTTTAATTTGCGTACCTTGTATATTTATTGTATAATCCTCGTAATAAATCAATTCTCCCACTGGCACGACTTGTGTATCTTTGATTTCATAGTATTCTAAAACCATTTTCAAGCCATCAATTATGTTGTCTGAGTTGTTGTGGAAAAGGACAATACTCCCATTTTTTGATTGAGCCGTCACCCTGCCTGCAATTTCATTCGCGCTCAATCCCTTCCAATCCAAGCTATCTACGCTCCACTCTATACAACTAATATCTAGGCTCTCACATACTTCAATAAGCGTATTATTGTAATACCCATAAGGTGGCCTAAATAATTTTGGTCGATATCCTGTAAGTTCTTGTATAAGTTCAATATTAGTTTCCAATTCTTCTTTGATTTCTGATCTGCTCAGTTTTGTCATATCTGGATGAGTGTTTGAATGAAGACCAATTTCGAATCCATTATTGTATATTTCTTTTACCATATCTGGATATTTTTCTATCCAAAAACCCACCAAGAAAAAGGTCGCCTTTATTCCATACGAATCGCATATTGACATAATCTCTCTGGTTTTATCCGCACCCCAAGCCGCATCAAAAGATATAGCAACTTTGTTTTCATCAGTCTGAACTGAATAAATTGGCAATTTTCTTTCTCCTCCAAAGTAAGTTGCACCTACTTCAACACCTACATAAATAAGTGAAAATGCGGATAAAAAGACAAAAATAGCTACAACTAAAAACAATGTTGTTTTTTTCAAAAAGATTACTTTCATAGATATCTACCGTCCTATCCTAACATTATTAATGTGATAATCAAAACAAATATGACAACTAAACAATGCAATTTATATATAAAAAAAAGAAATAAGGTTATATATTGTCGAAAACCTTACTTCTTTGTTCTTTTAGCACCACAATATGGACATTCACTCTTATTCTCAGGAATCATTCCACCACAATATTCACAAAACATTTCTTCTTTCTTAGGAGCAGGATTGTGATTTATATTTGTAGGCAAAGTCTGATGACTGCTTAATTTTGTCTTTTTCTTCCTGCGTATTACATTTATAACTACAGACGCAATAATTGTCACAACTGCCAAAACAAAGATGAATGAAAATATGCCCTGTGTAATGTCGAACGTACCTTCAAATATATCATCAAAATCATCATCAATATCTAAAATAAAATTAAATATACTCAACAAATTTATCATATTATTTCTATATTAATAATACGCGAAAATTGTCGTAATGTCAATGATTTTGTAATATTTCTTCTCAGCACGAAAATTATTGTAAACCATACTAATATTTGTTTTCTATATCGCAAAATTATAAACTTTTTTTGATATGCGCTAACGCATTTTTTTCAAGTCTACTGACTTGTGCTTGAGAAATCCCAACGCTATCGCTCACTTCCATTTGAGTTTTACCAATAAAATATCTTAAATTGAGAATTTCGCGCTCGCGTTCATCAAGTTGTTTAATTGCATCCAACAAATCTGTATGATCAATCCATTTTTCAACTGAGTGTTCGGTATCTGCGATATGTTCATCCAGCCTCATTTCTTCATCACCTTCATTGAAAAAAGATTCATCAAGAGATAATGGTGTAGATATTGCATCAATTGCATCATAGACTTCTCTTATAGTGATATTGAGGTCGGATGCCACTTCCTCTAATCCTACCTCATCATTTCTATTTGACTGCAATTTTTCTTTGCTCTTCAAGACTAAATACGCGGTATCTCTAAGGCTTCTACTAACTCGCATAGCACTTGAATCTCGTAAAAATCGTTTTATTTCTCCTATAATCATTGGCACAGCATAAGTTGAAAATTGAACGTTAAGTGTAATATCAAAATTATCAATTGCTTTCAACAACCCTACACATCCAACCTGAAATATGTCGTCCATATTTTCTTTGCTTGAGACAAACCTTTGAACGACAGACAAAACAAGACGCATATTGCAGTAAATGTAATAGTCTTTTGCTTGTTCATCACCTGCTTTGATTTTTTTCAATATTTGTTCGCTCTCTTCTCGTGTAATTTTGGGCAAAGTGCTAGTGTCTATTCCACAAATATAAACTCGTCTTGCCATATTCACCTCGATATTATTGTGTCATATTGAATTATTTTTATCCCAAAAAATTGAAATTTGCTAAAAAATTTTAAATATCGACATCAAAAGAAAAAGAATACAAATTTTTTCTTATCACTGCAAAATTTTTTTAATATATACTTTAGACATGGTCATTTATATTGAGAGTTTTTTAATTCAAAATGTGCTGATAAATTTTTGTTTACTCAGATTGGTCGTTATAACATTAAAATCAAAAACAAGTTTCATAAGACAACTATCAGCATCTATCTTAGGGGCAGGATTTAGCGTAATATCGGCAATATTCTTATCCGATCAACTAATTTTGAATCTAATTAAATTTTCCTGTGCGATATTAATGCTCCTCGTTGCCTTCAAGCAAAGCAAAAAACAATTTGTTTTCAGTTTGCTTTTATTATTCTTATACACCTATGCGCTAGGAGGAGCCATTATAAACTTGACAAGCACTAATTATTATACGTCTTTTGGAGTCGTCAGCAGCAGTAAATTTTCATTAGAATTGATAACTATTATTGCAATTGTCATCACTTATATCTACGAATCGATAGCCAAAACCATAAGAATAAAATTAAAGACAAACAATTTGATCTATCCGCTGAGTCTTTATTTTAAAAACAACAAAGTAAATATCAATGCATATTTAGATACGGGCAACTTTTTGAATTACAACGGTGAGCCTGTGATAATAATAGATATTGATACATACTTGAAATTGTCTAAAAAAAATTTGATTGATTATTATCTATCAAAAGAAGGTGAAATAACAGCAAATACTGTGAATGGCAACAACAATCTAAAATTATTTAAGATAGACAAAATCGAAATTAAAATCAATAAAGAAAAGAAAACTTATCTCAATCATTACATAGCCGTTAGTTCAAATAAATTTAAAGATTCAAACTATCAAGCCCTACTATCCCCTCTCAATTTATAAAGGAGAATATATGAAATTATTTAGAATTATTAAAAACTTCTTTACTCGATTATTTAGACACGATTTTTTAAATATAGAGAGCATTGTCAACTACATTTTTAGTTCAGAAAGTTTGCCTGAACCGCTAGATAATGAGCGAGAATTTGAACTCGTGAAAGCTTTTCAAGAAAAAAATGACATAAGTGCAAAAGCCGAATTGATTGAGCACAATCTTAGACTCGTGATGTACATAGCAAAAAGATTTGAAAACAAAAAATTAGATATGCAAGATCTTGTGTCCGTTGGTTCTATTGGGTTGATAAAAGCGGTCGATAGTTATAAACCTGACAAGAATATTAAACTCGCGACATACGCCAGTCGTTGCATTGAAAACGAGATTTTGATGTACCTTAGGAAAGTGAATAAAAGTCTTAATGATCTTAGTTTGGATGATACGCTCGCCAACGATGATGAGGGAAACAATCTCACACTTGGAGAAATAATTCCAGACAACAAACTTGCTTACGAAGAAATAGAGCTCAAAGATCAAAAATCTTATTTAATTCAGTCAATCAGTCAATTGAATGATAGAGAAAAATTGATAATGAACATGCGCTATGGACTGAATGGTTATGATGAGCTCACTCAAAAAGAAGTGGCAGATTATATGAACATATCACAAAGTTATATCTCAAGATTAGAAAAGAAAATATTACACAAACTGAAACGAGAAATGCAAAAAAACATGTAGGATTCCTACATGTTTTTATTATTCTTTTACTTTAAGAATAAAATGAGGATTGATCACTCCGTCTTGAATACAACAAACTGTTCTACCAAACTATCTCCAAAATAATTGAGATTTTCATTGCCATATTTGGAATAATCAAGTGGTGCAAGAACGTTATCTCCTGTTATTTGTTTGCAATGACGCTGGAAAACGTCAATCAAATCATTTGAACTTTTACCAATAGTGATTTCATCTATCATAGCGTCCGGATGTTCTTTGTTGTAAAAATAAATAAAGTCATATGTGCCTTTCAAAAACGTCAAATACAATTTTTCTTGTGTTGAATGACTCAAATTGAGATCTCTGATTTTTATAGTGTTGAAAACACCATATTTTTCTTTACGATTCAAATATAACGTTGCTTTGCCTATATAACCTAAATCAACGTTTTCCCCGTCTGGATAAAAAACTCTTGCTTTGATTGCCATATTTTGAACATTCTCATCAACGATACTTGCTCGCATTATACCATAGCCCATGCCTTCAAGATGAGCACAACCTTTTTGAATTATTTTGCTAATGATAAAATTTGTGGGATCATCTCTGTTCAGCCAATCATATCCGAATCGAATTTCACCTTTTTCTATTGCTTTTTGAAATGTTTCATTGCTTACATATTTGATCATATCATCTCTACATTCTTCATTATCCGCCATAGAAATTTTTGCGTTTGAATCAACTTCGCCAAAATTTAAATCTTGTAGATGAAAAGACAAAATACTGTTTGCTACATGATTCTTTTTTCTCTCTTGATCAATGCTAACTGCATTATCAAATACTGACTGACTTGAATGATATTTGGATAACATTTTAGCAATCAATCTTTGATGTTCATTCGTTACTCGAACAAATTTGTTTACGTTAAAATAATCTTTAAATTTTTCAAAAGTCGCTTTGAGTTGACGCTGATCGCCTTTGTTGGTCGTATGTGTCGCTTGCACTTCTTCAAAATGGTTGTAACATTTCGCAATAAAATCGGGATTGTTACCAGCTTCTTGCATCAAATTGTCAAAATTTTCAAGGAAAAAAATTGTAAACTCTTGATTAAATCCCCTTGCTTCCATAGAAGAAAAAATCCTACTAGATAAATTAAAATCAAATTTATTTTTACAAATTTTTTCTTTTAAAAATTCAGTAACAATTTGCGAATAATCAATCATCTTCTCTTTTATTATTCCAAATTTATTATTTTTTTTGAACTTAGATTTAGGTAAAAATCCGCCCAGATTATAATAAAACTTGAGAAACATTTTTTTGTTTCTTTCATCCACATCTTTAAAATCTAATAGATTATAAAAGGTAGTATTGTTACTATTCAAAAAATCTTCAAACCTTTCACAATCCTGCCAAAGTAGTGAATAGAGCGTTTTATATACATAAAAAGTGCTGTCTTTTTTTATATTTTGCAAAATTTGCTCTTTTCTATCCCAAAATTTGATTAAAAGTTCTTTAATCTCTCTGCTTTTGTCATCTAGTTCAATATAGTCCAAATTCTTATCTTTTAATGTCTTCGTGAGAAGAAAATAATTTTCTTTTTTGACAATATAGTTTAATTCGTTATTAACTCCAATTGCGTTAAATGCCAAACTTTTGATATTATCATATATTTTTAATTGTTCGACACTTGGACAGTTGTCAAAAGCATTTTCACCTAAAAAATCTAAATCGGTAGATAATTCTATATTTGTCAATAACCTGTTGTTTGCAAAAGCAGAATTTCCAACATATGTAATCGAATTCGGCAAATGCAACTCTAAAAGATATGTGTCATTATATGCATTATCCTTAATCGTTTTCACTGATTTAGAAATATTAGTTTCATATAGTCCAATACATCCTTTAAACAATGAACTTTCAATAATATTCAAACCTTGAGGAATATCAATTTTGTTTAAATAAACACAATTTGCAAAAGCGCCTTTGCCAATTGTTTCAATATTTTTTGGCAAAACAAATTCTTTCATTTTCGAGCATGAATCAAAAGCAGAATTGCCAATTGTAATCAAAGTGTTAGGAAGTTTGCACTCTTCTAACTCAAGGCAACAATAAAAAGCATTATCTCCAATTTTAAACAATCCATCTTTTAAATATATACTCTTTAAAGCAGTACATTGAAAAAATGCATACTTATCAATTATACGAACTGAATTGGGCAAATCCAATTCTTCAAGAGAAATACACGAAGCAAAACTGTTTGAACCAATCTTAAAAACGCTATTTGGTATGCTAATATGTTTCAACCTGATACAATAGTCAAATAAATAGTTTTCAAGTGTTGATAAATTTTTAGATAGTTTTACACTTTCAAGAAAAGTACAACTACTGAAAGTCCCTTCTGCCAAATACTCTAAACTGTCAGGAAGAATCAAATTTTTCAAAGAATGGCAATTAGAAAATGCATACGGATATATTGCCTTCAAATTTTTAGAAAAAACAATTTTTTTCAACGCAACACATGAATAAAATGCGTGCTCACCGATTGATACAACATTATCATGCATCACCACTTCTTCAAGCGAACTGATACATTCAGAAAAACAATTTTTACCAATATCAGTGACAAAATCTGGGACAACAAATTTCCCATCAACGATATCTTCTTCATAAACTTTTACTAGCAGAGAATCCCTAACTTTCATATTTTCAAATTATATCAGCAGTTAGTTCATTCGTCAATATTCAATTTAAATAAAAATCAAAAAAAACAGTAATAAACTGTTTTTAATAAATATCAATTTAAACAAGATAAAATTATTTTAAAGACGAATTCAATTCATTTTGGACTTTTTCCAAAATTATGTCTGACCAAAAAATTTCTCTATCTTCAAGCAATGACCTTTCCTTGGCTTCTTGACGCAATTCCTCAAGCATTTCTTTTCCACCCAATCTATCAATAATATAATAAATAGGATGATTTTGATTGACAAAATTATTGATATTTGCTTTTAATTCTAGCATTAAATAAATGGATAATAGTGTGGTATACGATTGAATTTTTTGGGAATCTTTTACAAAATCTAAGATTTTATAATTATCTGTTTCTCTATTGTCATAAGCATAACGAGCGATATCTATAGTGTTCATCTTACTAATATTTAATTGACTGCCATCGTTAAATACAAATATGTGTTCAACGCAAGGATCATCATTATAAAATTCTGTATCTTTATTTATACCCCTTGTTATTATTCTTTTAATCAATTTTTCTTCCATGTTATGCTCCTTAAATTATATAAGTTTATTTGACATTTTCGCCGTATTGTTATATTCAATTTCCGCGATTTTCAATTTACAAAATTCAACCAAACTATTTTGAGTGTCGAATTTTTCCAAATATGTGATCAATAATTTTAATTTAGAAACTGACAATTTGAATTTTCCAAAATTTTCTTTGAAATAATAAAAATCAATTGCATCAGTAAAATTAATATCCTCTCCTGTGATATCTGACATACGCACAAATTTGCCATTATATACACAAGACGTTTTTTCCATATATTCAATAGCAGATTTTATCTTTGCTTCTGTCATTTCTTGCGGACCAATAAATCCATGAAATGGAAGCCTAGTATTCAAACAAGAATTAAAAAACTTATTCAACACACCTGAATACTTTGTTATCTCCAATTCATCTGACGAATATATGCTATGTCTATACTTATTGCTTACTATGATTTGGTCAAAATTTTGACCCTGTTCAACACTTATCAAATCATTTTCGGTCGCTTTCCAAATCAACATCTCAGCCCAAAATGGTGTCATTATTGCTCCTTTTAAAAAAAATATGCTATTTTTCGCATTATAACACATATTTATTAAAAGTCAATCGATAATAGAAATATTAATAATTTAAAATAAAAAAACACAGTGGTGAGGTTCTTATGTTCTAATGGCGTGACGAAAATATACAAACTTTAAGAACTATTCACCCAAACAAACTGATTCAAGATTACAAAAACAACATCGTAATAAAGACGTTCATTCTTCAGTCTGAACTTAATCCATTATTTTGTGAAATATTACATTTTGTCTTAGATATAGTCGATAAATCTGCCAATTCATATAATTTTTCTTTTGAAATTGGTGTACAGCAACTAAATTCTCTTGTTTGTCCAACAAATCTAACATAATACAAATAAAATTGATTTTTTAATCTTATAACATACAATCCAAAATTTAGATCTGGTTCATCAAATTTTATCATATCTAAAGCTATAATTTGATATTTCATTAATTTCAATCCGTCAAGATCATTATCTAAAACTTTTTCAAATTTTTCAACACTTTCCCAGTCCTCTAATAAATCAATCCATTCATTAAACAATCCTACCACCTCTAAAGAATATATATCATTATCTGTAACAGATAAACTAAACCCTAAAAATGGTATAATATATTGTATATTATTAAAATATACAGAATCAATCGAATTAAAACTAAGGTCATTATCATTGAACACTTGCAAGTGTTCAACTTTATATTTTTGTATGGCGTTAAGTTTATTAAATATCTTATTCAAATTTACTTTAAATTTGAAATCTTTGTCACAAGCTAATTCAATAATTTTTGAAAATTTTTTATTAAAAAGCATACTATACTCCCAATTTTTGTAAGCACACGATATTTTTATTATTAATGATATAATAACATGCAGTTGATATACTGTCAATATTAAAACAAAAAAGAACACAGTGGGTTAGACTGTGTCCTTTAATATTTATATCCTAATAATAGGTACTCGTTTTTTATTTTTATTTTATTTTATTTAAGAGTGTTCATTCACTCTACACTCAATGACAATCTATTGATTATCAAAGTCGACTTTAAAGATTACTCTTTAAAAGGAGGTGATCCAGCCGCACCTTCCGATACGGCTACCTTGTTACG
>CAMLYK010000025.1 GCA_946491735.1 uncultured Clostridia bacterium
ACTTTGTGGATATGAATATAGTCCACAAATTCAATATGATTTGAATTTTTATGGACAGGTTCGAATTCAGGTGCGTTTGCGCCCATTTTTGCCGTCAAAATAATTTTCACTTGTTTCTTTTCCTTAAAAAGAGAAGCATTGAGGTTTTATTAATTGTTTATGTTAAAGCCTACTCTCGAATTAACTCGTGAACTTTTAATAATATTTACTCTGCCTGTAATTATATAATCATAAGGCATATATTTAATAATTGATGGTATACTTGCAACTTTAATAATTTCGCAATAGTCATGATAATTCATTATTATATAATTGATTTTATCTTTGTAATTATAAATATATCTCAACATGTTCTTATCTTTACTCAATCGATAATTCCAACAATAATCAGGTTTTCTTTTGTTTTTGGCAAAATAATTTGGATTAGAATCTATATCTTCGCACATTTCTATCCCAAAATCGCCATATTCTACCAAGTAAATTTTTAAGTCTTTTTCCCCACTATAATTATCCGCACTGCTAATGTGTTTTGTTAAATTATTTTTAAAAGATTCTTTTAAATTTTCATAACTATGCGGAACATCTTTTCTTATCCATGACTTAGATTTTATTTCCCCCGCTTTCATATCGTTGCAAGATTTATTAAATTCTTCTATTTCAAGCATAATCTTTTTATTAAATCTAAATTGATCAATTTCCCTTGCTGAACCTTTTCTGGATTCCTTTGAAGATGTAATTTCAAAATGTTCAATAAACCCTTTTTCAAAAATAAAATCTGGAAACTCACTTAATTTAACATTTTCTTTTGATGTATTTATTGCTTGAAAAACTTCTACAATATCTTCATATACAACCCCGTGAAAACTATCACGGCGATTTTGTATATATTCCCCAATATTTTCCATTAAATTATCGTATGTTAATTCATAATACAAATTACTGCGCATCATCTGAAAATTCCTTTCCTTATAACAAAAGAAAAATTCCTTAACAGTTTTTAAATTTAATCTTTCAGTATCTCCTCTCATCTTCTTTTTCTTATAGATTTATTATAACATTTTTGAATTACAATTGCATCGTTTTTATAAATTTTATAATCTTTTATTTGTGAATTTTGGTAAAATATGATATGTTATTTTAGGAGGATATTATGTTAGTTATCAATATTTACTACACAGGACAAAACGGAAGTGCAAAAAAGTTTGCAGAAGAGATGACTGAAAGCGGAACGGTTGACTTGATACGAAAAGAAGAGGGAAATTTAGGGTACAACTACTTTTACCCAAAGGACGACCCTGAGACCATTCTTCTTGTGGACAAGTGGAAGGACAGGACTGCACTTGATAGACACCATAAATCGCCTATGATGGAAACCATTGCAAAACTAAGGCAGAAATACAACTTACATATGCGAGTGGAGCAGTTTTTTGAAAGCGACGGAAAGAGCATCGGAAACTTTGAAGAAGTGATAAGAACAAGAACGGCGGTGCGTAAATTTAGCGATAAGGTGATAAGTGACGAAAATTTAAGAAAGATTTTAGAGGCAGGAAGAGTTGCTCCAACTGCTAAAAATATGCAACCGCAGGTCATATATGTATTAAAGTCAAAAGAGGCTCTTGAAAAAATCGACAAAGCAACGCCGTGCAGATATCACGCACCAATTTGTCTACTCGTTTGTGCCGACAAGGATAAAACTTGGAAAAATGAAGAGTATTCCACCTATGAGATGGACGCTTCAATCGTTGCCACGCATATGATGCTAGAAGCCACAAATTTGGGAGTTGACAATATTTGGATAAAGCACTTTGATGAGAATATTGTTAGAAAAGAATTTGATTTGCCAGCAAGCGTTTTCCCAGTTTGTCTGTTGCCACTTGGCTACCGTGCTACAGACTACGCGGGCAATCCACTTCACGCCGTGCGAAAAGATTTGTCGGAGTATGTTCACATTGTGTAATTGTTTATTTTATAATTAACCCTAAAACTTCATTTTATACATGTAATAAATTAAACAAAAAGAACTCTATTTTTAAAAGTTCTTTTTTATTTTTATTTCATTTTATATATCTTTATCAAGATGTTAAATATTACAATTATTTCTTAAATTTCAAGCCAGATTTCCACGCATCCCCCACTCTTTTTACGACTTTATAATAGCCATGCGTATATGGGTCAAATGCGATAGCCTCGACTTTGGATATGTCAACTTGCTCGCCGGCAAGCACGCTATCCTCAGCTGAGACATTGACCACTGTACCAACAACTCCGACATCATTGATTTATTCAAATTTGCACTCCATGCAGATTGGAAATTCGTTTATAATAGGAGCATCGACATTTTTCGATTTAGTGGCAGTAAGACCACTCTTTTCAAATTTATCCTTGGTGGTGTTGGCAGAAACTATGCCAAAATAGTCAGCTTCGCAAACGTGCTTTGCGTCAGCAATACTGACAGTGAACGCCTTTCGCTTTTTGATGTTTTTAACCGTCTTGTGAGATTCGGTCAAATTTAAAACGACTTGATTTCTGTCAAACATCGTTCCCCTTGCGGCGTTCATAACGTCTACCGTGCCATCCTCGTTATAAGTGGCAATCATAAGCACAGGCATTGGGAAGATAGCTTCCGTTGTTTTAATATTTTTTTTCATAAAACCACCTTTTTAATTATATCTATTTAACATAAAAAATCAAAATATTTTGATTATAAAAAAGCACTATATTATAGTGCTCTTTTTATTATTTGATTTCAATTCGGTTAGAAGGGGTTTCATCTTTCTTTTTAGGTAAAACTATTTGTAAAACACCCTTTTCTAGATGTGCATCAATTTCTTCTTTCTTGACATCTCCAACATAGAATGAACGCTTCATTTGCCCATAACTACGCTCTCTACGAATGAAATTTTCCTTTTTATCTTCTTCGTCTATCTTTTGTTCTCTCTTAGCAGAAATGGTCAAATAACCATCTTTTAAATCTAGAGTAATTTCATCTTTGTCAACACCCGGCATTTCAACATCTATAATATATTTGTCTTTAGTTTCTTTGACATCAGTTTTCATCAAATTATTTAATCTGTGCCATTCTTTTCTATCAAACATAGGCATGTCAAAAAAGTCACTAAAGAATGGATCAAATAATCCCATGTGATTTTCCCTATCTCCTGCCACCAAATCAAATTTATTATTTTTCATAAAAATACCTCCATTTGCATTTTTAATGCAAGCATATTATAACTCTGATTGCTAGCAAAGTAAAACGTTTGCTGCTAATTTTTAGAATTTTTTAAAATTTTTTGTATAAAATTTTGAATATATCATTAGATTATTAAACAACGAATCAAATAGCTATGTCTATTACTTTGAAAAAAAATATACATTTGATATACTTATATAAAGGATCAATATGAATGAAAAAGATATTATAAACCAATGGGATAATGCTGCAAAAGTATATTCAGAAAATCAACGGACAGCTCCAAACAATCTAACAAATTGGAAAATAATAAAAGATACAATAAAAGATTTCACTAATAAAACAATCTTAGATGCTGGTTGTGGAGATGGTTTCTTCTCTAATGAAATGAAAGCATTAGGTGCAAAAGTTTATGCGTGTGACGGTTCAAAAAATTTGATTCAGATAGCTCAAAATGACTTTCAAGATATAGAATTCAAAGTATGTGATTTGACCAAAAGTCTACCTTATGCTGATAGATTTTTCGATATAGTAGTTTCAAGCTTGACACTTATGGATATAGGTTATCTTGATACATTTTTCAATGAAACTTATAGAATTTTAAAAGATGATGGGAAATTAGTATGCACAATAGTGCACCCATGTTTTTTCCAAGCTGAATGGGAAAAAGATGCTAATGGAAAGAAATTATGGAAAAAAGTGAAGAATTATTGGGAATTAAATGAAGTTTCTTTAAATTTTTGGGGTGAAACGACTCACTATCATAGACCGATCACATGGTATTCAAATAAATTGAAAAATTCTGGTTTTGTAATTGAAGAAATAAAAGAAAATCCTGATAATGTAGATGATTTTTCACCTATCAAACCGCATCAAAAACGCGTACCTTTATTCATATGTTTTTCGTGTTTAAAAAATAAGTAATAATTGACAATTAAACGGAAATTTTTATAGAAAACATGACAAATAAAAAATACATTATGGTCATAATGTATTTTTTTCAATGCTATCAAATCTATTATGAATTATAAATTATATCAATTGTTGATAATATGTCGTTTCCTATTCCATCTATTGTAATATTCAGCCATTGCTCTTCTGATCCTTCATACATGAAATTCGTCATAGCGTCACAGCCAGCAAAAGCATTTGTGCGTATACTAGTGATTCCTATAGGAATATAGAGATTATCCAAAGAAGAACAAAACGCAAATGTAGATATTGCAATTTCTGTCATATTCTCCGAGAGAACGACCATATTAAGTGAAATACATCCATAGAATGTATATGCCGCCAACAAATTCAGATTGGCAAGGTCTGCAGATATCAATTTCCCGCATCCTGCAAAAGCATAACTATCCACTCTTTCAACAGTAGTAGCTAATGCAACGGACGTGATATCAAAGCCATAGAATGAGTAATCTGAAACATGAGAAATTGACAAATATAAATTATCAACTTTCTCCCATGAAGTTCCATCTTCACTTTCAACGTATAATGAATGATTCGAATTCGCTATCCAATTTGATTCAAAGTAGTATTCAGCCCAATCATCAACAGAACCTCTGAAATAGATTTCTTGCACACTTGAGGAAAAAGCATTGCTTTCAAAATACAAATTATCATTTGCTGGTATTACAATTCGAGTAATCCCCTCAGCCACCGCATTGCTAGAAAAACGTGTAATCGGACAATTGTTATATTCTTTTGGTATGACTATAACACTGTCATTTGCATCAGTACCAGACAAAGCGTACGACCCACTCAACAAATCATCAGAAACAGAAAATTCAAGAGTAGACGTAGCGGCAATCAAATCACATCTGCTGCACTCATACATGTCATTATTGAAATCATGTCCTAATGCAACTGTAGTAGGAATTTGCTCAAGTGTACTAGTCATCTGTTCGTCTGCGAATAATTCATGACAGTCAGTACATTCCCAATACTCTAAATTGCCACCCGTCGTACACGTAGCATCAATTGCTTCATGATAAACAAGTTCATGATCATGTCTTCTATTCATAGCTATAACTATAACAGTGACAACAATAGCAACTAATAAAATTGCAAAAAGTAAGCTAATATACATCTTTTTTCTCATATCTTTTATCCTCTTTTGTAAATTGTTAATTTATTTAATTATTAAGTTCAAATCCAACTTTTTCATTATATCATAATAAACAAATTAGGCAAAATAATTTTTTGTTTATTATAATCCTTATAATAAAATTTTTTAATTAAAATACAATTTTATAACGCTTTGTATATATTTTTCACAATTTAATTATTATAGATTTAAATTTATCTTTTTGTCATATAATTTACAATAATATCAACCAATAAAAATTGTTTGTATATATTCAATTTTTTTATTATAATAAAAATGAGGTAGATATGGCAAAATTTAATGAAAAATATTTTGGAACGGATGAAATGCGTTTAACAAACATTGAAGATTTTATAGATAAAGATGAAGAAATCTTGTGGCGTGACAGACCAAAAAAATCTGCATTTATTTGGTCAAAAATCATCACAATGTTGCCAATAGCAATATTGTGGGTGTTACTGGATGGTTTTATTATATACCTATTGATTAGAAATGATGTTTTCAATTCAATTCCTGTAGCGTTGACCATATTTTTAATTATATTTTTCATTATTCATTTGACACCATTTTGGATATGGTTAGCTAATGTCATAACATCTGCAGCTCAATACAAAAACATTGAATACGCCTTCACTACAAAGCGAATAATCATTCGCTCTGGAATAATTATTGATGTAAAAAGTCTATATTATATGGATATTCAATCAGTAAATCTCAGAGTTGGTTTGATAGATAAAATGTTAAAAGTCGGAGATATCTATATACGGAGCAATCATGAAACAGCTGTTCTTTGGGATATAAAAAATCCTTATGTAATAGTAAATAAATTGCAAAAAACAATAAATGATATAAAAACAGATATGTATTACCCTAATGCTATGCGCCCTAGTGAAAACGATGGTTACAAAACGAAATATTCACCTGTTGAAAAAAATAAAGAATCCTAAAAAATTACATATTGACAATCCAGCAAGAATCTGTTAGTATATAGACATATAAATAGAAGGTCAAAATGAATAATATATACTATCGCAATCAATATAAAAAAATTGGGTCAGCAAAAACGGGAATCGAGATTGTCATTGACACTCCCAATGTAACGCGCGAACTGATCGAATATATTGCTGAAAAAGAGCAACCAAAAATTATATCTTTTACAGATAAAGTTAAAATAATTGATGAGCATTGTTTTTATCACATGAACATTGATTCAATCAGTTTCAATTCTGCAATTAATATTGAACAAATCCGCACAGGTGCTTTCAAAAAAGCTCGTAGACTACATTGCGTGGATTGCTTTGAAAATGTGAAAATTCTTGAAGAATCTGCTTTTGAAGAAACACAAAGTGAAGATTGTTTATATCTGCCAAACATCAAACAGATTCCTGCAAATTGTTTTAAAAATGCAAAGTTTTTATCAATAATCACACCAAATGCTGAACAAGTTGCAGAAAGTGCATTTGATGGATTGCAGGTGGAAAATCTAACGAATTGTTAAAATATTTATTTTCAACATTACAAATTTCATAATTAAGAAAAAAAACTCTAACATTATTTTGTTAGAGTTTTTTGTCTTTATTTAACTATGCTTATTATTCTGTGATAATCTCAATATTTAATTTAACATTAGCAACTGAATCCAAATTGGTAATATAAACTGAATAATCAAAAACTGCCCCATCAAATTTGTCAACATTCACTTGACTAAAGTCTTCTTCCCAACCTACAGGATAGAAATATGAGCAATATCCATCTGTACCATTATATGGTTGAACTAATCCGTAACCATTCAATTCTCCATTTAAAATTCTTTTTGTTAATATAACATCGTCTTCTTGAGCATTAGAATAATATAGCCCTGCAAACTCTTTACCACTTCTGATATTCAAAGTGTATTCTGTATCAGAAATTTTGTCAGCGGTGCTTGCACATCCTTCATTAAATCTAACATTAGTAAAATTAATAGAATTCGCTGTAACGTCAAGATCAAAGTCATATTCATTATCATTGATTTTAATTTTTGAATTATCTACAGCTTCAAACACAATAATAGGAGCTGCCACATATAGCTTGCTGTCTTGAACATAAAAAGCTTCTTCTAACAGTTGATTAGAATTTCCTATTGACAAATAGAATGTTTGATTTGCATTTAAAGTAAGTTCATTAAATGATATAGAATTCACCTGACTAACATTTTGAATTTCTCCAACTTCTACATAATAATTAAATGTTGGGAATACCTCTCTAATTTCATCCAAAGAATAAGTAGTCTGTGTGCCCAAATCTGTACTATTGTTGTAAATATCTGCCACTAAACTATCTATTATTGCATTGGCATTCGTTTTCACATTTTGCGCAATAACAAAGTTTGCTTGATTGTTGTCGGTATTATCTGAGTCTGAATCGTCACCACATGCACTTAAAAACAATACGCTCATCAAAAACATTGCTAATACTGACAACACCACTAAAGATTTTTTGATTGTTTTTGTCATAATTTTCTCCTTTTAAAAATTATTATATAAAAAATAATTTTATATATTCATATATTCTCAAATTAATGAAATATTGTCAAGCAAAATTAAGTAATATATGAATTTCTACAAAAAAATTCTTTATACGACAATATTATACTCTTACTATTGTAAGAAGTCAAGCATTTTTCTTACTTTTGTGAGAAAATATATATGTGCATCAATTAAATAGTTTTAGCGAAATTTTAAAATCATTACGCATGGAAAGAAAAATAGGTCAAGTAGAATTAGCAAAAATAATCAATGTCAGTAAAGGTGCTATCAGTCTTTGGGAAAATGGCAAAAGAGAACCTACTTTGACCTCATTAATTGCTCTTGCCAAATATTTTAATGTTACATTGGATTATTTGGTTGGATTGGAAGAATAATCTAACTAACAAAAAAATACATTGCATGATTTGTATTAATTGCAATGTATTTTTGTTTTATACCACAATATTAAATATTCTATTAGGAATGTAAATTATCTTTTTATAACCATTTGCAACAAATGTTTTTACTTCTTCTAATGCTTTTTGTTTAATTTCATCTTCATTAGCATCTTTATTTACTGTTATTCTTCCTCTCAGTTTTCCATTAACTTGAATAGGAATTTCAATTGTGTCAACCACGATTTTACTTTCATCATAGATTGGCCAACTCTCATATGCAATAGTGTTGTCATGACCCAATTCTTGCCACATTTCTTCTGTAATACATGGACAAATTGGATTTAGCAATTTAATGAATCCTTCTGCATATTCACGTGGTAAAAATTCAGCCTTACTCACTGCATTTATGAAAATCATCATTTGTGCAATGGCAGTATTGAAATTCAAACTTTCAAAATCTTCACTTACCTTTTTGACAGTCTGATGATAAATGAATTCCAATTCTTTATTCTCTTTATCCAATATTGGTTTTTCTTGATAAATTCTATAAACTCTGTCTAAAAATCTACGTGAAGCCAAAACCCCCTTATCATCCCAAGGTTTTGACATTTCAAGCGGTCCCATAAACATTTCATATAGTCTTAAAGTATCCGCACCGTATTTTTTGACAATATCATTTGGGTCCACAACATATTCTGGATAGCGTTTGCCCATCTTTATTCCATTTGCGCCAAGTATCATGCCCTGATGAACTAATTTTTTAAATGGTTCTTTTACCGGAACTAATCCTTTGTCATACAGATAATTATTCCACATCCTAGAATATAATAGATGTCCCACAGCATGCTCAGGTCCGCCAACGTACAAGTCAACAGGCATCCAATGTTTCAACAGTTCGTAGTTTGCGAATTCATTATCATTGTGTGGGTCAATATAACGTAAAAAATACCAACTTGAACCCGCACTTCCAGGCATTGTATTAGTTTCTCGTTTAGCAGGTTTGCCGTCAACAACGACATTGACCCATTCACTATCCTTTGCCAGCGGACTTCTCCCGTCTTTCAATGGTTTATAATCGTCTAAAACAGGTAATATGACTGGCAAATCTTTGTCATCTAGTGCCTTCATGCTGCCATCAGCAAAATGTACAATAGGAATAGGTTCACCCCAATATCGTTGTCTAGCAAAAATCCATTCATGCATTTTGTAATTTACAGTTTTTCGACCCTTGCCTATTTTTTTCAATTTGTCTACAATAGCGACTTTTGCTTGCTCAACTGTAAGTCCTGTAAATTCTTCACTGTTGATCAACTTGCATCCCTTGCCTAGATACGAATGTTTTTCAAATGCACATTTGCTCACATCTGCACCTGTAATCACCTGTATCATAGGGATATTGTGTGCAATAGCATATTCAAAGTCACGCTGATCATGACTAGGAACAGCCATGACAGCCCCTGTACCATAACTTGCCAATACAAAATCGCCAATAAATACTGGTACTTCTTTTTCTGTGAGTGGATGAATTGCAAAAATTCCTTCCAATCTTACTCCCGTTTTCCCCTTGTTCAATTCAGTGCGATCAAGATCACTCAATTTTGCCGTCGCTTCCCTATATTTTTCTACCTCGTCCCAATTCTTGATTCTAGGTTTCAATTCATCAACAAGTTTGCTTTCAGGAGCAAGCACCATGAATGTAATGCCATAGATCGTTTCAATACAGGTAGTAAAGATTGAAAACTTTCCTCCGCCAACTATATCAAAATCTACTTCGACTCCTTCTGATTTCCCAATACGATTTCGTTGCATCGCTTTTGTAGATTCTGGCCAATCAATTTCATCTAATCCATTTAACAATCTTTCTGCGTATTTAGGCATATCAATTACCCATTGCTTCATATTCTTCTTAACAACAGGATAACCGCCACGCTCGCTTTTGCCGTCAACAATCTCATCATTTGCCAGTACACAACCCAATTCTTCGCACCAATTGACAGGCATATCCACACATTTTGCCAACCCATCAAGATATAATTGTTTGAATATCCATTGAGTCCATTTGTAATAATCAGGAGAACTGGTTGACACCATTCTATCCCAGTCAAAAGAAAAACCTAGATTTTTTAGTTGTCCAGTAAAATATTCAATATTTTTTAAAGTAAAGTCATTAGGATTATTTCCCGTTTCTATTGCGTGTTGTTCAGCTGGTAATCCAAAGGAATCAAAACCCATTGGATGTAATACATTATAACCCTGCATTCTCTTCATTCTGCTGACAATGTCTGTTGCAGTATATCCCTCTGGGTGTCCCACATGAAGTCCAGACCCAGAAGGATATGGAAACATGTCCAAAGCATAAAATTTAGGTTTAGAAAAATCCCAGACATCAGTTTTAAACGTTTTATTTTCTTCCCAATACTTTCTCCATTTCTCTTCAATTTTTTGATGATTATATTCTTTCATACACTCTCCCAAAATATTAATTAAAATGTTATTTAAAAAAATGACAGCGGTCATGCTGTCAAAAATCCTTTCAGCACAACCAAAACAATGTGCCGACATCGTCGGCAATCATCATAATAGCAATGCCAATTCTTTTTTTATCATACATTTTAATTATATAAACAATAAAATAATTTGTCAACTTATATTTTAGATATCTCAAATAATAAATTCAATATGTTCATTGGTTTAAATTATATAAAATAAAAAAATAGTTAGGAAAATATTATAATAAAAATAAATTAAGTAAATAATATAATAAAATATAAAATAAAAGGTAAAAAATGAAAAAAATTTTTAAAAATATTAAATTGACATCGCTAATTTTCAATATAATCTGTGTAATTTTTGGAATTTGCTTGATATTTTTCCCAGAAACAACCAAGTATACTATCATCTTACTTTTCGGTCTAGGAATGGTGTTGTGCGGAATTATTGAAATCGTCAATTATTTTATATACGGATATGAGAGTTTAGGATTTTGGATAGGTTGCATAGATATTTTATTTGGTATAATTATAGCACTGTCTGCAGGTATTTTGACCAATATTGCAATTTTTGCCTTTGTAATTGGCACATTGTTCATATTTGCTTCACTCAATAAAATGCAAAAATCTTTCAATTACAGAAGACTAGGTGCAAAAAATTGGTGGATAGATTGTATCTTTGCTTTCATTATATTAATTTTAGGTATCATGATAATTGCCAATCCATTTGGAAGTGAACGTGTATTCAATATATTCTTAGGTATCGCTATAATATTTAATTCAGTAATGGAAATTGTCACTAGCATAATTGTGACAAAACGGCTAAAGAAAATTAAGCATAATATAAAGGATTTAGTCAAAAAAGAAACAATTATAGACCTTGATGACAATGATTATACTATTGAAAAATAATTTATAGAAAAAAATAATTATAAAAAAATATTTGACATACAATCAAATATTTTTCATTTTCTATCTTGGAACATAACTATTGCAAGGGGCCTTATTTAATGCGCTGCCCACAAAAATGCCATTAGAAAAACATTCGCCTGTTCGATTAAAAATGCAACTATCACTATCGCACATTATGTTCATATTTTTGCAATGATGATAAGGAGCAATATCAGGCTCGTGACTAAACATATCCAAGGAAACATCTTCCACAGGTTTATTTTTATCAATATGAATATCCTTACAATCTGCCCCACTGTCTATTTTCAAGTTATCACGTGTACATTTTGCTCTATCATTATATACACAACTATATTTTCTACATACTACATCCATACTAATATTTTTGTCAAATTCAAATTATTTATTCAAAAATTGACAATTTGTTCTCATTATGATAAACTAATATTAGGAGTAAATATGAAAATTATTTTAATCAAAGACTTGAAAGGAAAGGGCAAAGCAGGCGACATAATTGATGTCAATCCAAACTATGCAAACAATGTGCTGATCAAACAAGGCATTGCAAAAGTTGCTAATGCCAGCAACCTAAATGACCACAAAGGTCAAGTCGAGGCAAAAGAATTTCACCATGCCGAACTGGTAAAGGAATATAAAGCACTTGCAGATAAAATCAAAAATAAAGTATATAATTTTACTTTGAGCGTTGGGGCTAATGGAAAAGCGTTTGGTTCAATCACAAAACAAGAAATTATGAATGCATTAAATAGTGACGGAATTAAAATTGAAAAAAATATGATAAAAGACTTCCCTTCAATTAAAGGTGTAGGACAATATAAAATCACTCTTCAGCTCATAAAAGAAGTATCCGTTGACATTATCGCAAACGTGAATATTAAATAACGACTGTTTATAAACAATAAAAATAATTCTAAATTTTGTGAAAATAACTTTTATCTTCACTTTTTGGAATTATTTTTTTTAAAGTTCTTGACAAAACACTATTGTGTTTTATATAATAATAATGACTTAATATTAAGTTTATCAAAGCGAGTGAAGTTATAGTTTGCTTTTGCTAGCAAAGCAACAATTAACAGTAAACTTTGATAAAAAAGAATTCGCTTTATGCGAATTCTTTTTAGTCTTCTCTACCCAACAAATAATCTATTGATACTTGAAAAAAGTCTGCAAGTACACACAAGTAATCTATCATTGGGGATCTCTTTTGCAATGTCCAACTATTTATTGTTGACCTCGGTATATCCGTCAATTCTGATAATTCTTTTATGTTCAAATTTTTTTCTTGCATTAAATCTTTCAACCTAATTGAAAATTTTTCTAATATATTTTGAATATTATGCACAATATTATTATGACACTTTCGTGTTTTTAAAAGTGCGTGAAACACTATAGTGTTTTATATCCAAAATCAATAATTATTATAATCAAATTAGTTAAAAATTTAAAATTAAAATAACAAATAAATTAATATTTAATTTTTTCACTCACATAATCTACAAGATCGTCAATTTTAATTCTAATTTGTTGCATAGTGTCACGATCACGAACCGTCACGGTGTTATCCTCAAGTGTATCAAAATCGATAGTAACACACATAGGAGTGCCTATTTCATCTTGACGGCGATAGCGCTTCCCTATGCTTCCTGCTTCGTCGTAAGTTACCATGAAATGCTTTGATAGTTTTGAATAAACTTCCATCGTTTTTTCGCTAAGATTCTTTTGAAGTGGAAGGATCGCCACTTTATATGGTGCAATTGCTGGATGGAAATGCATCACAACACGAGTCTCGCCATTGTCTAATTTTTCTTCCTCATATGCTTCACACATTACTGCCAAGGTCAATCTGTCCGCACCAATTGAATATTCTATGACATTAGGAATATATTTTTCGTTTGTATATGGGTCAAGATAGAGCATTGATTTTCCACTAAACTCTTGATGCCTAGACAAATCCCAATCACCTCTATGGTGAATACCATTCAATTCTTCCCAACCGATTGGATAAAGATATTGGATATCGCACGCCGCTTTTGCATAGTGTGCCAATTTATCATGATCATGATATCTCAAATGTTCCTTGTTGAAGCCAAGAGATAATAAAAAGTCCATTGCTTTTTTCTTATATTCTTCATAATATTTCATACTCTCATCAGCATGGCAAAACCACTGATGTTCCATCTGTTCGAATTCAATTGTTCTAAATGTAAAGTTGCCGGGAGTCACCTCATTTCTGAAAGCTTTACCAATCTGTGCAATTCCGAATGGCACCTTTGCACGCATACTGCGTTGCACATTCAAAAAATTCACAAATTCTCCCTGTGCAGTTTCAGGACGAAGATAGATAAGATTTTGACTCTCATCGGTCACACCGCGTGAAGTCGAAAACATTAAGTTAAAATTCCTAATTCCAGTCCAATCACATTTGCCACACTTAGGGCAACAGATATGATGCTCATTGATATATTTTTCCATCTCTTCATTAGTCATCAAGTCTGGATTTACTTTACCCTTGCTGTGTTCTTCAATCAAATTATCTGCTCTATGCCTCGTCTTACAACTCTTGCAGTCCATTTTAGGATCGGAAAAACTCGCTGTATGCCCGCTAGCATCCCAAACTCTGCTATTCATAAATATATCTGCGTCTATGCCAAACGAATTGTGTGCCTCTTGCACAAACTTTTTCCACCATGCACGCTTTATATTATTTTTCAATTCTACTCCAACTGGACCATAGTCCCACGTGTTTGCAAGTCCATCATAGATGTCACTTCCGGGGAATATAAACCCACGATTTTTACTTAAATTAACTATTTTATCAAAATTTCCCATACTCTCTCCTTAATAAAAAACCCTATGCAAAAATATTGCATAGGGACGGTGTTACCGCGGTTCCACCCTAATTGGTATAATACCCACCTTAATTGTATACAACGCATACCTGCGAGTGCCTATTTTCGCACTTCCTAGCAAATCGCCACTTTGCTCATAGGATTTTATTAAATTGTAGCACTGACATTAATCTTTGCACGCCTTACATTATAAATCTGATGTAATTTTAATATTTTTTCAGCGGCAACAATTTGAGTTTTGTATTTTACATATCTATCACTTTTACTTCTGCCAGCACTTTTTAATATATGCAAATCATCTCGTATTGAATTCTCCAACGAATCAATTTTTTCATCTATATCTGATACGATATCTTCATCCGATCCAAAATACATTTGATCATATTTATACAATTGATTGATCCTTTTCAATAGATCTTCCAGATTTTTGACCGTCAATCTTGATTTCGGAGTCACAGTTTCTGTATCTAGTTTTTTATCTGATTCTTTATCCCTTTCACTTGTCTTAGCAGAGATTTCCTTATCCGTTTCTTTATCCTTTGAACTGCTATCTGGTGCTTTTTCGTGTTCGGATAGATTAGAAATTTCAGTCTCAGTATTTTTAGCATTGTCAATAGGAAGAACACTATCAATTTCTGCATTTTTTGATCTGATCAAAGTTTTTCCATCTTCATATTCATAAGTTGGCAATGCTTTCCCATAATCTCTCAATTTAGTAGTCAACACATTCATCACATTTTCAGCAACACTGTTCTTGCCCGTCAATTTGGACAATACTTTTTCCGCCTTGGCTTTAGTGCTGAATGTTTTTCCGTCGTACGTAAACTGATTCTTTTTTGGATTATAATCTAGATGAGATATGAATTCTTTTTCCTCTTCAGAAAAGATTGTATCCGAGCCAACTTCAATATCTGGATCAAGAATATCTCCAAATTCTTTATACGCTATCAAGCCCTTAATCAGATAAACTTTATTTTCTACCGCTTCATAATTTTTATCTCTGTCACTTTCTTGCCCTGTATAGACATAGTTGGTTGATTTTTCTTGATATTCTGCCACTTTTCTATCATATTCTGCCTGTTTGCTTGGATCACTTTTCACTGCACGTCTAAGCCTTCGAATATCTTTGTACAAATCATCCATTTCACGTCTATATCTACTAAATAATGCAGCGTTCGTTTCGTTCACATCCGCAACCCCATCCACAACTTTGAATTCAGTATTATATTTGGTTGGAGCCAGAGCATACAATTTATCCTCAACAGTTTTCATCCTGTCTAAAAATGCACCAAAATATTTTTCTCTAGAAGCAATAGTCAATTGTTTGTATTCATTTTCTGACAATTCCTTAATTCGTCTATTGATTTCATTATCTAAATTCCTACCCTTTAACTTTCTTAGATTTTCATCAGATGAATTTTGAAATTCATTTTTAAAATAATCCTTTAGTAAGTCGTAATTTGAGGATCTGATATTTTCAAAAGTTTGTTCATACAATTCAGATAAATTGTCATCAATGTCATTGTTGAATTCTTTGCGATTTTGTTCCACTCTGTCTTTGAAATTATATTTTCTATGATTAATTGCAAAACCTTTTATCGCATGATAAATAGAAGTAACTACAGGAGTTGCAACTATGGCAGCAAATGCACCTGCCACAACAACTGGAGCAACCGCTAGAACAAAGACTCCACCAATTGAAAACAGGGCTCCAGTAGCTTTACAAAGATTTGTGACACCTTTTGCCATTTCTTGTCCAATGGCATCTGCGGTATTATACTTAGGACCACCTATAAATTTATTGGATTTCACATCGAATTTCAATGTTCCGCTTTTCAAATACTTGTATTCGTATAGATCGTTTGATGCGTCTTTTTGAGTAATAATTGAGGATAGAACATATCTATTTTTTTGTTGATCAATTTCTACCAAATTACCATTTTCGTCAACAACTTTATCTACAACATACTGATTTTCTTTATACTTTTCAATGAAATCTTTATTTATATCTATAATTTTTTGATTTTTTTCTTCAGCTGACAATTCAGTTTTTTCAACATTGCCATCAGTTGTATATGATATTTTGCCCTCATCTGTTAAGATTAGAGGATTTAATATTTCACAACTTTCAAGTCGATTGGACATACTCGTAGTTTGAATAATATCGCAATCTTTCATTGGTTTGCTTGACAATCTAATCTTTACAGCATTTGCAAGTTTGACAATTCTACCATCAATTGTCAATTCAGCATTGGATGCAAAAGTATTTTTATCAACAATCACCCCTTGCATAGCCGAGGTTGGTTCAGTCAATACAAAATATGCATCAAAATTGTTTTCATTAAAATTGAGATATTCATAACAGTTTGGACGAACAGATTTGTTTTCTTCAACATAAGTGCCATCTTTCAGCCTTAAATAAGTTCCATCTTTCAAAACGTCTTCTGTTTTTTCCGTGACTTGCATTGTGCTTATGTTCTTATAAGTCAATGTCACCTGTTCAGTCGTCAGCGGCTCTGTCTCATAGATCGTATCTTGATTAGGCATTTTGAAAAATAGTGTTTTCCCAATATAGCGTTTGCTGTTGTTAAAATACGTCTCTTTATTTATTTGTCCAGACAATCCTCCAGACAAATTCTTTTCATATAATGCAGATATTGGCACCAAAGTACTGACTGATTCGCCTTTGAATCTTACTTTAATAAAATCTCCATTACCAGTGTTGTCAACACTAAAATTCGAAATGTCTAAAAAGACATCTTTTCCAACCCTTCTAGAAACCTGTTCTGAATAAATAGGGTCAATATCTGTTTCAGTTTCTTCAATACTATCGTTTTCAGACAAATCAAAAGTTTTCAATTTTAAATTATTCAAATCTATTTCTTCTTTTGCTTTGACTACTCCCACAGAACATGTCGCTGAAGAAAAGAGCTTCGTCACGTACATATTATCTCTTGTATACAAATCTCTATTCTGGTCCTGAATGATTGACAAAATATCAACATCTTTGTTTTCTCTAATTAGATCAGCAAAAGATACGAATCTGCTGCCCTCGTAATAGCCGATATCATCTTTTTTTATAAATTTCATGTTTGCATCGTTTGCTAATTCAACATATACATATGGATCGTCATTATTAAATGTCTTACTTTTATTTATCTCAACTGCACGCTTCAATCCAAATTCAACATTATCACTTGAGCCATCCTCTTTGACACCATTCATTTCGTTAGAAACATATGTGTTGGGAAGTTTAATTTCTCGTTGAAGAAGTCCTGCATCATTAGCAATATTGCTACCATCCACAATCCCATTAGGTAAACTATTCACATGACTAGGATTATATACAAACAAAAGGTTTACCCCCAACCTTCTCTGTTCTTCTAATACATTCAAAAAATCTCTGATAGAAGTCAATTGACGAGGAGCAACAGAATCATTCACAAACACACGAATATCAGATAATGGAACTATATCAAACTCAGTGCCGAGATTAGCATTGACATAGACATCAGACAATCGAGCCTCTTTGCCTCTAAATTCATTAAACTCACTAACTAATTGAGTGGCCATAAATACCTCTTATGAAAATTATATCATACAAATAATAAAAAATCAATATATAAACTGCTAAAATATAAAAAAGATAACTCAATCAAAATCAAAAAATATAAGAATACTATTGCCAAATGGCTTGGTCACAAAAACCCATCCACAACCAAAAAATACTATATTGATGTGCTTTCGGAATTTGAGAAAGAACAAGCACATAAAATTGACACCATTTTTGACACCACTTTTTTAGAAAGAAATAAAAAATAGTAGTGTGACACCTTATCAAACACTACTACATATTGTGATTTTGGCGCCCCGAGTAGGGGGAGTAGCGTTAAAAAACATACCAAAATTGGTATGTT
>CAMLYK010000026.1 GCA_946491735.1 uncultured Clostridia bacterium
ATTCTAAAGAAGAGAGGTAGGGGACAACCCCTCCTCTTTTTCTCTTTTAAAAAAATTGAATTTTTATGTTAGTGGTAATTTTCAACGTAATTAGTTTATTTATCCATATATTCGACATAAATCTTTGTAAAAATAAATTTTATATATGTTAAGTTTAAATTCAAAGGACAGTTGGATATGAAAATAAAGACTAATTCGTGGAAATTTGTTATTAAATATTTGACAATATTTTTTGTGTGTTTAGTTTTGGCAAATGCACAAATAAATGGAATTTCCCCATTTTTACTTGCCTTTTTCTTCGCTGGCATATATGTTGGATTTGAAGAAAAACTAATGTCAATTTTTGTATTGTCATCAGCTGTTGCGATTAATCCAAATCTAAATTCATTTTTGATAAATATAACGGCAATTGCTATAGGTTTGATAATTTTTTATATATATAAGTTCATGAAAAAACCTATACCTTTATATATGATTTTTATAGGTTACATATTGGGTTTGGTCACATATATATATTTTAATTTTTCGAATTTTTTGAATTTAATATATTATATAGCACTCGGTTTGATTTGTTTATACACGTTCATAATAGTATTGCATGTATTGTTGCTTAGAAAAAATTGTTTCAAACTGACGTTAAATGAAAGTATATGTTTTTTATTTTCAATCGCTATTTTAGGAATAGGATTAGCACCAATTTATATATTTGAGTTCTCAATTTATCGTTTTATATTAATGTGCATTATATTTATTTTTGTTTCGACAGGAAGTGCGCCGATGACATTTGCAATCACTTTGTCATTTTCAATAGGAGTAGGACTGAGCACTTTATCTTTGTTGCCTCTAGCTGAATTCGCATTGCTTACGTTGATTGCAAATATCTTTAGCATGCCAGCAAAATTCAAAATTATTCTAGTAGTGATCATTGCAGACATTTTTGTACAATATTATTTTTTCAATGTGGGAATGGATCTATTTTATGAATTGTTGCCGATAATCTTGGCAGGATTGTTATTTCTTTGTATTCCGAATAAATTTCTTAATAATTTTTCAGATTTTGTATACGTCAAAAAAAGCGAACTATCATCGCGCAATCTGATAAATACGACACGTAAAAGTATAAGAAAACGAATGAGCGAATTGAGCAACGTATTTTTGGATATGAAACAAATTCATTTGAATATGGTAAAAAAAGAATTGTCCAAAGATGAACTGGTGTCAATGCTCACACGTGAGATAATCAATACCTGTTGCAAAGATTGCTTGGATAAAAATCGGTGTACAAGAGCGCTAGGGACGGATAACAAATCGAATTTAGAGCTTTTGATAGAAATTGCAGTGACTAAAGGTAAAGTCACACTATTAGATATTCCTAGCAGCCTTAGCAATAGATGTGGAAAAGTAAACAACTTAATAGGTTTAATAAATCGATTGAGCAGTGAATATAAACAATATAAGAACATGCTTTCAGATGTAAACAATGTCAAAATTTTACTTGCTGATCAAATGGGTGCGGTATCAAGATTGTTGTTAGATATTGGAGATGAAATTGATACAAATGTCAGTTTTGATATTGCACGTGAAAATAAGATTATTTCGCGCTTGCTCAGTCAAAATATAGAGTGTAAAGAAGTGTTGCTTTATAATGAAAAGAACGAAGATGTCAATGCAGTTTTGATATTAAAAGGTCAGCAGATTTATAACCCTATTGTTGAAAAAATCATGACAGAAGTGATGATAATGCCGATGGAAATAGTGGGAATTACACCCATAGAAAATGGAGATTTTTTCTCAGTCAGTTTGAATAGGAAAAACAGATATGATTGTGTGTTTGGTTTGGCAAGTTGCAATAAGTCTGGCAATGTAGAGTCTGGAGATTGCCATAGCATTATACGACTTGGGAAAGATAGATTTTTGTTGGCGCTATGTGACGGGATGGGCAGTGGCAAAAAGGCGCATTCAATGAGTGCCATGACATTGGGTTTGATTGAAAATTTTTACAAAGTGGGTTTTGATAACGATATTGTATTAGAAAGTGTGAATAAATTACTCGCAATAAATAATCAAGAGAATTATTCAACTCTAGATGTTTGTCTGCTCGATTTAAATAAAGAGATAGCGGATTTTATAAAAGTTGGTTCTCCGTTTGGTTTGATCAAACGTGAAGGAAATATAGAAGTCGTTGAAGGAGGAGCTTTGCCGATTGGGGCATTGGATAACGTCTCACCCGCGACGAAAAAGACAACTGTGTCCACAAAAGATTTAATAATAATGGTCACAGATGGAATAACGGATGCATTTATCAGTCAGGACAACATGATTGAATATGTGTCAAAACTGGCGAGCAATAATCCACAAACTTTGGCTGAGTCCATTTTAAACGAAGCTCTTAGACTGAATGATATGACTGCAAAAGATGATATGACAGTCTTGGTATCCCGCATGTATCTGAAGTCGAATTGATATAAAAAATTTTAATTATTGAGAGGTTAATATAAGTTTTTTATATTTTTTGTAATATAATTTTGAATTTTTAGAAATTTTAACTAAAAAAAATAAAAAATGAAACAAAAATTTAAAATTTAGTATTGCAATTCTTTGATCGTTATAGTATAATCATTTTATATTATAGGAGCGATTATGGACAAGGTTTTAGATTATATCAAAGACAACAACATGATTAAATCAGGCGAGATTATTGGAGTAGCTTGTTCTGGCGGAAGAGATAGTATTTGCTTGCTCCACTATTTGAATTCTATAAAATCAGAATTGGATTGTGAAGTCGTTGCTGTGAATATAGATCATGGGATTCGTCCAACCAGTGCAGTAGATACAGAATTTGTGATGCAATTTTGTAAAGACAATCACATTAGAGCATACAAGTTCAAGGGAGAGGCATTAAAGGTTGCGAAAGAAGAGAAGTTGACAATTGAACAGGCTGCCAGAAAGGTTAGATATGGTGTGTTTGAAACATTGATAAAGAAAGGATTGGTAGATAAAATTGCACTTGCACATCATTTGACAGATCAGGCGGAAACTGTGATTTTGAATATCATTCGTGGTGCGGGCTTGAGTGGAGCACGTGGAATGGAAGCTGTTCGAGATGGTATTTATATTAGACCATTGCTTACTACTCCAAGAGAAGAAATCATGGCTTATCTAGATGAAAATGGACTAGAATATGTTGACGATGAAACAAATCAAGACAACACGTTTTCTAGAAATTACATTCGAAATATAGTGATGCCTGCATTGCGAAAGCACTTCAATTCTGTAGATAAAAACATCGTAAATTTTGCCAATATTTGTGCCAAAGATGATGATTTTATCAATAGTCAAATCAATCTTTCGACCCTTATTGAAACGAAGGATTATGTAAAGATACCGCTTACATATTTTTATCAACCAGAGCCAATTATCAATAGAATATTAAGAAAAGTGTTGGCTAAATTTGCAAAACAGGATATAGAAAGCAAACATATTAAAATGATACGTGAATTTGCTCTAGAGGCAAATAATGGGAATGTCATCAGCCTGCCATACAAAGTCAAGGTAAGTAAGGAATATGATTTCATCACAATTGGGATGCTCAAGAAAAAAGAATTGACGGGTGAATATGCTTTTAGAAGTGGAAAGTTGAAAATCGAAGGTTATGGAATCATTCGCAGCACTTCGAGTAAAGTTCTGACCGAACCAAAGATGCATCAACATATCATTGATGCGGACCGAATCCCAACGGATGCTATTTGGCGTTTCCGTCAAGAAGGCGACACATTCGCTCCACTAGGATTGGGTGGCACAAAAAAACTTAAAGAGTATTTTATAGACAAGAAAATTCCACAGAGGATGAGAAACAATATTCCAGTGCTAGCTTCAGGAAATAAAGTCTTGATTGTGGCAGATGTGGAAATTGCGGACGAATTAAAAATTACAGAAAATACTAGAAGATATTATAAAGTCAATTACGAAAAAGATATTATTTAGTAAAATAAAAAGCAGTTTTAAAACTGCTTTTTTATTAAAATTATTTTTAATTAGTAAAATATAGACATAATTTATTAAAAAATCAGCAAAAAATTCATTTTTTATTAATTTTTTTAAATTAATTTTTCTTTTGACTTTTTTTCTTTGGCTTTTCAGCTGAATTTAGTTCTTTTTCTGTGTCTATCATAATTTCAGCATCTGATTCGCTCAAGGTGTCATCTTCTCCCAAATTTTCATTTTTGTCATCATTGATTGTCTTTTTCTTTTTGATATGTGGGGTTGATACTTCACGCTCAATAGTATTAAATATTTTTAAGCCATCTTTTACAATACTGATATCCAATTCACTCAAGGTCTCAATCTTTCCGTCCACCAATGCTTTGATTTTGTTGTCAGCATTGCTGATTTTCAAATTGTCTAACCAAAATTGTTTTGTGTGTTCATCATAAATTTGGTTACCTTTTTTAAATAGTTTCAAATATTTTTTCTTGTTTTCTCGCTCGGGCAGACTGCAATAATTGAAGTTGAACAATCCGTCTGAAACGTTGGCAAGCGGACTGATTTCATGATTTTTGCTATAACCAGCATTGCTAATGCTCAGTTCGAAGACAACTTCCTTTATAGTTTTTTTAGATTTAATATCAAAACTTAGTTCAATACCTTCAAAATTACTACCATATTGCATCAATACAAAATTTTTGGTAAAGACATTTTTCATTTTGTATTGATTATATATTTCAAACAATTCAGTGCTGGCACCAATGATAATGTTGTTGATGACAATTTTATCATTCATAAAGAGATAATCAATAGTTTTGATTTTATTTTGCAATATTTTTTTGATTGCATTGATAGGATTTGTTTCCAGATCTAAATAAGAGGCTAGATCGTCATGCTTGCTAAGTGGGATGATCCCTAGTTTAATTTTTGAGATATCTGCCACATTATTTAAAAAGATATGAATTATTGGTTCATCTCCAACAATGATAAAATCTGTTTCTCCCTCACTAGTTAGGTCCATAGCATTTTTCCCAATGTCATTTATTGTTGGCGAAAAATAAACGGAATAATCAATTTTTTCAGATTTTAAAAAATGAACTATCCTTTTGGTATATTTCTCGCCGTTTTCATTATATTCATATGGAGCCACTAGAATATTTAACATATATTTATTATAACCAATTTTTAGAAATTTGCAAATATATTTAAAATTTAATTTTAATATTATTAAATAAAAAATATTCTCAAACTGTCAAAATATCAAATAAATTAATTTTTTATTATTTATGATAAATTAATTCTTTTTTTATTTTTATCAATAATGATTTGACAATATTTAATTAAATAATTATTATATTAATAGGTGGCAGTTTGAAAAAATATAATACAGTTAATTTTAAATGGTTGTTGTTATGGATAATTACACCTATCCTACTGTTTTTCATTGCAATGGGATCAGTGTATGCATATTTTACAGCCACTGCACGAAGACAAGAAGCGGATCTAACCACCGCTATTATACGTGTAGGATTTAGCGACAGCACTGCAACAAATATTGTAGATGCCAATAGTGTGGTATCCACAAATATACTTCCTGGCAGCACAATAAACGTCAGTGGCGCTGTTCAAAATATTGGGACCATGCCACTATATGCTATTTTAGAATTCATAGTGACCATTGATGGAGAAGCATCTCCAGTTGAGCATGCGTATTTCACAGCTACTGGAGCGGATTTAGTCTATTCTAATGGGAATTATACTGCGGCAACGCAAATATCTGTGGGCACAGGGTCGAATTTTCAAATAAGTTACAATTTTGACTTTGATCAATATGACAATACATATATGGGTAGAGCTGTTCAAGTAGAGCTGATAGCTCATGCCATTCAAGTGGAGAATATTGCCAGTGCGGTGGAAGCGAGCAATATCATGATGGAAGCAATTAATTCTTAATACATAAGGAAATATGATGGAATATATAATCTTAGGATCAATATTTATAGCAGTTTGGTTGATTACATTGATAACGTTTATAGTGCTGTACAAGAAAAAACAGCCTACACTCTCAGATGATAAATCCATAAAAACTGTTGTAGACAATCAAAAAGAACAAAATATTTTATTGAATAATATGCTCATGCAAGCATTGAAAAATAGTGAAGTTGCGACACAAAATACGATAAACAATTTGACTGTTTTACAAAAACAGGAATTTGATTCTATCAGTAAAAGAGTGGACGAATTGACGACAAGGAACGAGCAAAGGATTGAAAAGCTCACGTTTGACGTCAATCTTTCGCTCAACAATATGCGACAGGAGAACACTAAAGCTATTGAAAAAATGCGCGAAACGGTGGATGAGAAACTCAACAATTCACTATCTCAACGACTAAACGAAAGTTTTAGCAAAATTCAACAAAGTTTAGAGAGTGTCAATCTTGGTTTGGGCGAGATGCGCACTCTTGCAAACGGAGTAGGAGATTTGAAAAAGGTGCTGTCCAATGTAAAAGTGCGAGGCGGATGGGGTGAAGTCATGCTGTCAACCCTCTTAGAACAAATGTTGGCACCAAATCAATATAAGGCACAGGTCCAAATCAAGAAGAACAGCAAAGAGAGAGTGGATTTCGTGGTGGTTATGCCGGGTAAGGACGGGCATGAAGTTTACCTTCCAATAGATAGTAAATTCCCACTTGAAGATTATAATAAGTTGGTGGAAGCGAGCGACACGCTGGATAAAGATCTGATTGAACGTTCTCAAAAACAATTGCTGAAACGAATCAAAGAAGAGGCTAAATCTATCCATGAAAAATATGTAAGCGTGCCTGAAACGACGGATTTTGCAGTAATGTTTTTGCCGATTGAAGGATTGTATGCTGAAGTTGTTCGAGATGTGGAGCTGATGGACACGTTACAAAATCAATACAAAATTGTAGTTTGTGGACCTACTACGCTTACAGCACTGTTGAATAGTTTACAATTAGGGTTTAAAACGCTCTATATTGAAAAGCGTAGCAGTGAATTATGGCAAGTGTTGTCAACATTCAAACAAGAATTTGAAAAATTCGTTCAATTGTTGCTAAAAACTCAGAGCAAATTAGGGGAAGCAAATTCGACTATTGAACTGGCAACTAAATCTTCTAGGAAGATTGCCAAAAAACTTGGAGATGTCTCTCAAGTGGTAGGAATTGAATATGATGAAGATGATTCAGATGGCCAGGCAGATAGTTTACCTAATATTGAATAAAAACATCAAATTTAAAAATATGACATGTAGATAACTTATCAAAAAGCATGATTGAAAGTTCAAAAATTAGTCAACAATCGACAAAATTTTACATTAAAAATTCACTATTACACATAATATTGATATGAAAAAATGGATGATGTCATTATCAATATTGTGTGTAATTTTTCTTATCTTTTTTATGACAAACGAAAATATTGTTGCTTTTGCATTATCAACAGATTTTCCTAATGAAAGTATAGAGTTTGTCTATAAAGATAGAGTGTTTATTTATGAATTGAAACAAAACATAAAATCTTCTTCAATCTTTGAAATAAATTATGAAATCAATAAATATGATAGATTTTCTTCACTGGATGAGAGAAAACAACTTTTAAATCACATGCTTGAATTGAATTTTAGTGAGGAAGTAGCAATCAATTATTTGTTCCCAAACATAAACAAAAAAATAGAAGAGATAGATAAAAACATTTCAAAAAAACCTAAAAATGCCAGTTTAGATACAAACACTAATACCAACAAGGTATTTTATATAAAAAAAGAAATCATAGGCGAAAAGTTGGATAAAAATAAATTGTATCATTTAATATCGGATGCATGCCTATTGGGAGAAAAATTATCATTTCAAGTGCCAATAATCTACCTTGACCCCGAAGTGAAAAGTGAAGATTTTGCTAAATTTACAAATTTGCGAGCAGACTTTTCTACTGATATATCACGTTCATCTGCAGATAGAAAACATAACATAAAAAATGCACTTAAAAGTCTCAATCTAGTAGAGATTGCTCCCAATGGAGTGTTTTCATTCAATAAAATTGTGGGCAGGCGCACAGCTGAAAATGGTTATCGAACGGCAAAAATAATTGTCAACAATGAATTCGTAGATGGGCTTGGTGGCGGAGTGTGTCAAGTATCTACAACGCTATATAATACCGCTCTTTTGGCGGGGCTAGAAATATTGGAGGCAAACAAACATAGTAAGCAAGTCAGTTACATAAAATACGGCTTCGATGCGATGGTGAATTATGCAAGTAGTGATTTAAAATTTAAAAACAACACCAATGAAAAGATAATCATAGTGACAAATTATACGAATTCGCGTGCTAGAATACGTATATTTGGAGAAGATTTGAATGGAGTAAGCTACAAGTTGTCTAATGAAATAGTGAGCATTAATGAACCTATTATTGAAGTAAAATATGATGACTTAGGCAATTATTCAGACAAAGTTGAATATGAGGATGAATACTTTTATTTGAAGAATGCTTATAGAGGCATGGAAATAAAATCATATAGAGATAAATATGTAAAGGGCAAACTAGAAAATCATGAATTTTTACGACATGATAAATTTAAGGTTCAGAATGGAGTAAAAGTTTATGGCACAAAAAAACGTGCAGATGAAAACTGCACGCAAGAAGGGGTAATTGACGAATTACTTAAGGCTTTTGGCTCATAGGATAGACATATCCATTAAATTTTGATAATCCAGAGCTACTTTTGTATTCATCGAGTGAATTGTCTGGAACATAAAAGCTCACTTTGCCAATATATTGATCGGCAAAGGTATTTGTCATCATGGACGGAACATCTGGATCCATGAATGTGACAGTCTGAGTGTTGAAGAATTCAACAGGGTCCGTGCTAGGTGCACCAAATGAAAAGGTATAAATAAAGCCAACGCCTTGAGAAAATATGATATTTTTGAAGCATCCTCCATAATTGAAATATTGTCCAACGATGTCTACTGTGGACGGAACTGTAAAATCACAATCAAATTTCCTATTGGCGACAGTATATACAGGCAATGTTGTGATATATGGACTGTTGAAGACGAATTCATCGTGCTCCACTTTTGTGGTGGTACTTCGAAAGGCTTGCTGTCCTAAAGTCGCGACATTTGAACCGACTATAATTTTAGATGAATTTTCGCCCGTATTGCAAAACGCATACGCTCCAATAGATGTTACAGTATTTGGCAGATCTTCTAGATCAATATTTTTTGCGCCATAAAACGCATAATCTCCAACTGTCTGCAAATTGGTCAACACATTGAAGTTGGTAATAGTCATATCATCGCATTCGCCAAACGCATATTCGCCAATTTCAGTGATCGATGGAACTAATGTCACTTGCATTTTATGTGGAGATTGACAAAACAGATATGGACGTATGCTAGTGACGCCTGTGTCAGCTGTAAAATAATAAGTAGATGTACTGTCTGGATTGTGATACAAAAACATTTCTTTAAACGTTGTGCTATCAGGCTGGATGAAAGAACCTGTTTTTAGAGTATTATCTCCTGCGTAGAAAGTTTTTCCCTGCGCGACATCATTTTGTGTGGCGTTTGCTAGTGAAAGATCAGGCGAACTGATAGAATTTATTCCCGCAGTTATTTCGCTTGGACTGGGATGGGTATAAGCTGTTTGCACCACACCGCCTTTATTTGTGATTGCTGTCTTTTGCAATTCTAATTCTTGCTTTAATTCTTCTAAACTATCCATTTTTGCTCCTTTATATGATAATTGAATAAAATTTTAAAATCATTTATTTGTTATTCTACTTATGTTGAACTATCAGTTGTATCAGTTTGTGATATATTTATATCAACAATGCTTTCACTTGAACTGTCCGTATCTGTTTCTTCATTAGAAGATTCTCCTTCCATTAAATAATTCCCACTCAAAACGGCTTCTATATCTGAGGCGAATACATAACTTCCTTTTAATATGAAATCAAGCTCATTTTTTACGTTCAATAATTCGTAATATTTTTCCACTCGTTTTTCTAAATCGCTTATACGTTTTAATGCTAATTCTAACAGTTCATCCATATATTTCTCCTACATTAATTTTAAAAATTTATTTAAAATTTCAACTAAAACATGTCAAATAAATAAAAAAAGATTGCACAATTACATATATTGTGATATAATATATATAGGAGATGTTATGTCTAAGAATTTAAAAATTGCCTATATTTTATCCATGATATTCGCTGGTATCATATTGGCATGGGGAACTATTTCAAATTATTTTACAGGTGTGGGTATATGTTTTATCGCTTTAGTTGCGATATTGATATGTTTACTTGTACTATTTTTGACTGACAGTCATGTTAAATCAAGAATTAAAGACTTGTTTATTGCTACATGTGTGTTTGTAGTTTTAGAATTCTTTGTTTACTTTTTAGTTGAGTTTAATCTCATCACAATTGATGCACTTACAGGTATGCAGAGATATCAAATGGTAATCTCAATTTTGGGTCTGTTGTATCTGGCATATGTTGTATTCAGATTTATTATGGATCTAAAAGAAATCAAAATCGGCTTTATTGAAATCATGCTTGGCAATAAAGAACGAGTTAAAAAGATCAAAACGGCTAAGGAATTATCTAACGGCTCATTGGAAGAAAAACCAAATCAAAAGCATAATGAAAATTCCAATAGCAACAAGGAAGAAAAATCAATAAATGAATCAGTAGATATTGAAATAGATGAAGAATAAATAGGCGTTTGCCTATTTTTTCATAATAATTTGGTGGAAAAGTTTTAATTTTGTGTTGACATCATTATTTTTATGTGCTAATATAATAATGCACCTGGTAGGTGTTTTTTTATGATATATAAAATATAAGGAGAAAGTATGGCAAAGAAAGCAAAGACCAAAAGAGAAAAAATAATTTTGGAATGTACAGAATGCAAAAATAGAAATTATAACAGTACAAAGAACAAAGCGAACGATCCTGAAAGAATTGAGATCAAAAAATATTGTCCAACTTGCAGAAAAACAACAGCTCATAAAGAAACTAAGTAGAGGTGAATATGTCAAAGAAGAATAAGTCTGCTAAAAAGAACAATAGTACAAATGTCAAAATTGAAAATGTTGATTCAATCGATGCTGAAAATAAGGAAATAGCTAGCGAAAATCTTGAAGCAGAACAAGAAAAAACTCAGTCAGTGCAATCAGATAATTCGCCAAAACCCGCTGGAAAAGAAAAGGTTGTAGAGGTCAAGGCTAAAGACTTGGCTAAGGGAAAGAAAAAAGAAAAGAACAAAAAACCTAACAAGATGGCAAAAGCGTTGAAAGACACAGGTAATGAGTTGAAAAGAATTAGCTGGCCACCTTTTAAACAAGTTGTAAAACAAACTAGTGTAGTACTTGTGTTTGTTATTGTTTTCACTGTCGTATTATTTGGATTTGACCAACTTTGCATTTGGTTGACAAGTTTCTTATATTAATTGATAATAATTTTAATTTATTTTAAGGAGAAAGGTAATGGCAATTGTAGATAAAGACATTGATAAAGAGCCAAAATGGTATTCATTGCGTGTATTTGTGGGATACGAAAATGTGGCAAAACTTAATCTTGAGAACACTATTGAAAAATATGATTTGCAAAATCGTATATTTGATATAGTGATACCAATGGAAGACGTTTTGGTTGAAAAACGTGGCAAAAAAGTGCTTGTTCCGAAGAAAACCATGCCAGGATATTTGTTGGTAAAAATGTTGTATGGTGATGACATTTGGCACGCTGTAATTCATACCCAGTACATCAACAGTTTCGTTGGACCAAAAGGTCGCCCTGTTCCAATCACGGATGAAGAAGCGCGAAGACTTGGTCTAGACGGCGCGTCTAGAGAGGTCAAAGTAGACTTGGATGTCAATGTTGGAGATACCATTGAGATAATTGAAGGTTCATTATCTGGCTTTGTGGGCAAAGTAAAAGATGTTGACAAGGCTAATCAAAAACTTACAGCAATTGTAGAGATGTTCGGTCGAGATAGTGAAATTGAACTTAAATTTAACCAAATTAGAATAGGGAATTTATAATCTGCAGAGTAAGGCATTTTATGCTTGAAAAATATAAAATTTTGTTTATTGACTTTTGTTGATAATTATGTTATTATTCCAAACGGAAACTCATCAGCCTAAAAGAGAGGGAACTTCGTGGGAGGATAAAATTTCAGATTATCCAATTAACCACGCCATATAATAGGAGGAAATTATGGCAAAGAAAGTTAAATCTGTTGTCAAAATTCAACTTCCTGCAGGAAAAGCCACTCCAGGACCACCAGTTGGATCATCTCTTGGACCACACGGCATTAATATTGCAGGATTTGTAAAAGAATTCAATGACAGAACAGCAAAGCAAGCAGGATTCATTATTCCTTGCGTCATCACTATCTATGAAGATAGGAGTTTCACATTTGTCTTGAAACAACCACCAGCTGCAGATCTTATCAAGAAAGAGGCAGGTATTGAAAAGGGTTCAGACAAATCAAAGAACAAAGTTGGAAAAATTACAGTCGAACAACTTAGAAAAATTGCAGAATTGAAGATGCCAGATCTTAATGCAAGTTCAATTGAAAGTGCTATGAGCATGATCGCAGGTTCATGTCGCAGTATGGGCGTCACAGTGGAGGGCTACAATGAAAAGAAGTAAGAATTATAATGAAGCTTTGAAATTGTTGGATAAGACCCAAACTTATGATGCAAAAGAAGCGATGGATCTTGTGACAAAGACTAGCAAAGCAAAATTTGATGAAACAGTTGAATTGCACGTGCGCCTTGGTGTTGATGGTCGTAACGCTGATCAACAAGTGCGTGGTGTCGTTGTATTGCCAGAAGGAACAGGAAAATCAGTTCGTGTTTTGGTAATTGCAAAAGGCGACAAGGCAGAAGAAGCTAAGAAAGCTGGCGCAGACATCGTGGGAGATGATGATATCATCGCAAAGATTATGTCAGGAAATTGGCTTGACTTTGACGTATGTATCACCACACCAGACATGATGGGTGCACTCGGTCGTTGTGCTCGTATCTTGGGACCAAAAGGCTTGATGCCAAACCCAAAGAGTGGCACAGTTACTATGGATGTGACTAAGGCAATTAAAGACGTTAAAGCTGGTAAAGTTGAATATCGTCTTGACAAGCAAAATATAGTTCACGTACGTATTGGTAAAGTTAGTTTTGGCGCTGATAGATTATATAATAACCTATCTACAGTTATGGATGCAATCATCAAAGCGAAACCAGCTGCAGCAAAAGGAACTTATATCAAGTCTGTTTATGTTGCAACCACTATGGGACCAAGCTTAAAAGTAAGTTATTCTGAAAATAAATAAAAGGACAGTAAATGTCCTTTTTTTATTTAAAAAAATGATTTAATCAATAAAATCAAATTTTGCCAGTGGAACCTAGTCCGCCACGGTCAGTATCTGATAGTTTGGTTACAGTTGTGACAATATGCTCAGGCTGATGAGCGAGAATTCTAAATTGGCAAATTCTATCATTTTTATGTATGACGGTGTCGCGAAGAGCAATAGCAGGGAACATCCATTGGTCATTATCTCCACAATATGACTCATCAATAACTCCAATGCTATTCGCTTGAATTATTCCAAAATTTTTAAACGTGCTGCTTCGAGGTGCAACTATCGCTTCGTATCCTTTAGGAAGGAGCATTCCAATTCCTAATTTGATGAGACGAAATTCACCAGCCTTCATTTCCACATCTTCTGCACATCTTAGATCATACCAATCACTTTTATTTCCTTCCACATATTTTATTGGTTCGATATCTGTAAAATATTTTACTTTTATTTCTAACATAACTCTCCTTTTTATATAAATTGTATCAATCTATTTTTCCGTTATAATATTTTTTTATTTCATCTAGCATCTTTTTTGAATATCTTAATCTAATCAGTTTATTTTTAGATACATAAGGTGATAGATGTAACATTTCCCCCTCAGAAAGATCATTTTCTGAAATGTATATCGCCTTATATACAGATTTGATTATTTTCACCTGCTTTACATTTTCCCATTTTATAATGACGGCATCACGCAACGGATTTTGCTGAATGATTCCATTTTCATCTATCTTCACAGTTTGCAGTGAGATTACAAAAATGTATATCATACATAACCAGCAAATTATTCCAAAAATTAATAAAAATACGAAAGCTAATATATTTGATCTTGGGAACCAGAGGGCGATACTAATTATAAAAAATGTAATTGCTAGTAATAAAATAAACATGATGACGAACGAATATCCATTAAAAACAAATTTTTTATTCATTTTAACTCCTATGATATAGTAAAGGCTTGTTGATTAAATAAATTTTCTTATTTTTTATTCTCTATAAAGCGTTTGTCAGAGGAATCTAATTGAATATTTAGGCATAAATTTTTGTTTGTGAGCCGACTAAAGATTCGCTCATCATATCTATTCAAAATGTCATCCGGCGAGAGATTCGTTGATATTATAGTCGGTAGGCGGTTAATCTGTCTAGTATTGATAATATTATATAGATATTCTTTCGTTACATTGTTTAAAATTGGTTCTGTCCCTAAGTCATCTATCAGTAAAATGTCTGCTTTCATACAATCTGATAATTCATAAGATTTTCCAATATGATACAGTCGTGCCAATTCATTCAATTCAAACATGGTTTTGAAACATACGACATATCCTCTCTCTATCATTTCATGTGCCACACATTCCATCATAAAAGTTTTGCCACTGCCTGCAGATCCTACAATATTAATATTAATTTTGTTAATTTTTTCAGGATAACTATTGCACCATTCAGTGATCTTGGTATATGCTTTACTATCTGTAGAATTCATTAAATTTTGATTTATTTCTTTAAATGAATGAAATTTTGTTTGGCTGCTAGATTTTGTGGACAACTGTCTATTTATTTCCTTGATAACGCACGAACAAATTTTATTTCCATTCATTCCAGTGTCTTTACAAATTGGACAATCATAATGAGGAGTCAATTTGGCTTTGTCTATATTGTGAATTTTTAGATAAGTGTCAATTTTATTTTTCAGTTCCAATACTTCTTTTTTTAATTCTAAATTTTCTTCTTCATATTCAGATTTGAGATATTCGATATTTTTTTTGTAATAATCGGTGTATATATTATCAAAATTTTTATCTTCTCTTAATTTTGCAATAAAATCCTCACATTCTTCCTCTGCCCGAATTCGTTTTAATACATAATTTTGTTTTATTCCATCAATCAATTTTTTCTTGTCCATATTACACCTCAACTTCATCTAGATTTGAAAAGAAACTTGCGATCTGTTCTTTTGTGTAATTATTGTGGATAAATCCAGAATTCTGTTTCGTTTCTTCTGATTTTATGTTGGTCTTATCTGCTTTTACTTGATCAATTGTCTTATATCCTAGTGCGTTCCAATTCGATAAAATTTTATTCAAATATTGTATTGCATTGTTGGCACCGGCACTTAATGATGCAGCGTACAAAATTATTTCATCGCTAAAATTCCAGTCATTAGTCCAAACTTTATAGAACTGTCTATCTGAGTTGTTTACATTTCTTGAAAGGTTTAAAGTATCGAGAATTTCTTTGATCTTATTATCCAAAGCAAGATTATCATTGATATATTGCAAATAAGAATTCATATTAGTGATTCCCAATTTAAACAATTTGTTTATAATATTGTTCATGCCTTCAAGCGTTTTTATTGAAGATAAAAAACAGTTGTTGGCTATCATTTTTAAAATTTCAACATCATAGCCCATATTTTTCCATGTGACGATATATGTATCAATTTCTTTTGTTAAATCTTCATAGTAAATGCCTAGTTCTTTGTTTATGGCAATGGCGGTAAAATATAAGTTTTCTTTATTTGCTTCATAATCTTCTATTTCTTTGATCGACATTCTTTTCGCTTGGAAATATTTTGTCAAATAGCTATCTAGTATTTGCATGTCCACGCGTCTTTTCTTAGCTTTTATATTCTTTACGACAAATATGATTGTATTTAATTCAAATCCGTATGATGATATCCATTTGTTTAATAATTCTTTGTCCTCAATTTCGATTTTTCTTTTGCTTCCCATTGCTAGTAATATTAAACTAACATTATCATCAACAATTCCCAAATCTTCAATCTTTTTCAATACGGCATCTTTTGTTAAAATCCCTTCGCGTATCCAGTCTTTTGCCACAGTCAAAGGATATCTTGGAATCACTTTAATTCTATTGCTTATGCAATATTTTACGATCTCTAGTAAGGCGGATTGCTCAATGTGTTTTTGTTCAATCAAATGATAATATTCACTGAATTCATTTATGGTTATTGTATGATTAGGGAACATTTCTTGTAATTGAATATTGAAATCCGCATATTTGTCCGTATTAAACTTCTTGATCGCTTGAGCGTTGCTGATTACGGGCAAATATCTCACTTCAACTGGATCAGTGGAAAGAACTTGAACAAGGCCCTTGTCTTCCCAGTATTTAAATAAAGAAATTACATCCTCTTTATTTAAATCTAAAGTGTTGCAAAAGAATTCAAGTGAATTATCTTCATCTGAAGGGGAACTACATTTCAACAAACCCAACAAATATGCTTTAATACACAGATCATTTGCATATGGCAAATATTCGCTGATAAAGACATTATCAACGACCGTCTTATTACTAGCTTGATAACTAGGAGAGAATTTACAAAATGACATGTATTTATTTTATCACATTTTTTTTTCTTTGTCTATTATATGGATAATATGCCGACTGCCATTTTTTGTTTATTTGTTCTATCTAAAACAAGCCCTTCATATTATTCAATATGAAAAAAGTTTTAGCATTATTATTTATTTTTGTTTTAAGTATAGGTTGTGTTGCCTGTTCAAAGAAAGATAATATTACAGAAATTAGCAAGAATTTGTCCAACTATGATATGACCATTGATTTAAACACCGAAAGCAAGACGGCGTTTGGAGTGTTGAATTTGGACTATATTAATTCCAGTGATGATGCTTTAAACGAACTAAAGTTTCATCTTTATCCACAATTTTTCAAAGAAGATGCCTGTCATTTGGTAGTCAGCAGTACAAAATTGAATGATGCATATCCTAATGGTATGAGCTATTCCGAATTTGAAGTGAGTCGAGTAAAAGTAGAAGATACAGATGCGATCGTTCAATATTCGGGTGAATATGACGATATTTTAGTTGTCGATTTGAATTCAAATTTGTTGCCCAACAATAGAATTAATATTGAAATTGAGTTCAATTTCACACTTCCAAACTGTGAGCATAGATTTGGATATGGAGAAAACACTATCAATTTAGCAAATTTTTATCCAATAGCGTGTGTTTATGAAGACGGAGCATTTGACGAGAGCGGATACAATGCAAATGGAGATCCTTTTTATAGTGATATGGCAAACTATGATGTGAAGCTTAATTTGGATAATAGCAATTATATTGTTGCCGGTACAGGAGAAAAAACGGACATAAAACAGGTAAATGGCAAATATCAAACCACTTTTAATGCGGATTTAGTTAGAGATTTTGCAATGGTAATCAGTGACAAATTCGAAGTGATATCAGATAAAGTTGGAGATACGAATGTTGAATATTATTATTTTTCGGATGATTTTTCGGAAAAGTCTTTAAATGCAGGAATCGATGCAATTGAAACATTTTCTGATTTGTTTGGAGAATATTCATATTCCAATTTTTCTATAGTAGAGTCAGACTTTATCTATGGGGGAATGGAATATCCTAATCTTATAATGATAAGTGCAGACATTGAGAACATAGACGATTATATGAATGTCATCATTCACGAAACTGCGCATCAGTGGTGGTATGGAATGGTTGGCAACGATGAATATACATATCCTTGGCTGGATGAAGCGTTGACTGAATATTCATGTCTGTTGTTTTATGATAATAATTCTGATTATAATTTGACACATTCGCAGATGGTGGATGTTTCTAAATCAAACTATACGCTATTTGTTACAGTATACCAAGATGTTTTGGGCGATCTAGATACAAGTATGCGAGCGGTTGATGAATATGACACAGAACCAGAATATACATATTGTACATATGTAAAAGGTGTGTTGATGTATGAAAGTTTGTATCAATTGATTGGAGAAAAAGATTTTGTTGCAGGATTAAAACAATATTTTAATGACAATAAATACACAAATGCCACACCCAATGATTTAATTTTTGCATTTGAAAATTCTTCTGGAAACGAACTTGATAATTTCTTTTCAAGTTGGCTTGATGGAAAAGTTGTAATCAGATAACAAAAATTACAAAATAATAAAACACAATTTATTATTTTG
>CAMLYK010000027.1 GCA_946491735.1 uncultured Clostridia bacterium
ACGCTTCAAAGGAATCTACTTCCTTGTTGCTCCCTCCGTCTGTGTACTGCCAGGTATCATCTTCATGCTCAATGTAATTATCTACTTCTACTGTATGCACACTTCCATCAAATTCGCTTGTCTTGTAGATATATCTCCTGCCATCTGCTGTACTGTTCATATTCGTCCAGTATATTAAACTGTAATAACTATTTTCAAATACTGGCAAATCTCCTGTAGTCTGGTCATTTGCTAAGTATATATAGAAATCTCCATCACTTCCGTACACTTTCCTCAATGGTCTTAAACTAGCTGTAGTTATTGCCTGAACATACATTTGAGCAAATGGAGATAATTCTGTTGTTATATAATCTTCTATCAAGCCCTGCTCGTATGATTCGTAGCCATAGTCTAGATAAAAATCCTCATATGTCATTGTAGCATTTGTATAATATGTATCATTGGTCATTATGTAATCTGAGGATAATAGGGTATATTCCCTGTCTTCTTGTTTCGCTCCAACTAGGTTCACTCTATATACATTATCCACATAATATGCTTGTACATGCAATGTGTATTCGACATTTGTCAAGGCTCCATTATTTCCTGTTGTCGAGTATTGGTCATGTGTTATGTTCCTATAGTTGTATATTGTATTACCGTCTCCTATCGCTATGATGTTTCCGTCAGTATAGAAATATATTATGCTCTCTCCAGTACGTGCCAATGCTCCCATACTATCCAGATTGAAATTGTATGCCGTTGCGTAACGTATATCCATACTCAATTCTACTTCACTTGACGCATCTATCTCATCCACTATATTAACTCTCACTGCTCGCCAAGTTGGTATCATCGTGATACTCGTTCCTGCAGTTGGGTCTAGACCCAATATCTCATCCAATCTCTCTGCATACTTTGACATGTCATTCATGTCTATTGCACTTGTTGAACCACTACCTGCCAGGGTTGAAATTGAAATCTCTGCCTGACTTGTTGTATACTCCCACTCCCTATTAGTATTTAAATATAAGTAATACCTTACGTTGTCGTATACAAAATATATCGTCCAACCTGTTATCTCATAGCCATAGTTGTATAGATAATATCTATTGCTGCCCGCTGATGCCATCACACTGTTTGTATAGTCTGTTGATTTGTAGAATGACAAGTATGTTCCATTCATATAGCTGGACATGAATGGATAACTGGTGGTAGTATCAAAGGCCTTTACGTTCAGGGTGATACTGTTGTTGTCAGAGTCTATCGCCACATCTCCTACTCCACCTACTCCCAATAACTCATCATCGCTCGATGTCCAAATCGTCTCTGCCTCACTTGGATTGTTCAATATCTCTACTGCATATGTGTTCGACCATCTTGCAACTATTACTTCTTCTGGAAAATCTGCATTACCATATATTAAACTGTCTATACAATAATATGTGTACAAATTACCATCTGATGCAAATCCCTCTATCTCATCATAATAACTGAATGACCAAACGTTACCTGCTACTGATATAAGCATATAGTCATCATATACATACACATTATATGAACTCGTCTGAACTTCATCATTATCTGTTAGCAATCCTCCATCTGATGTCAATCCTATGATCCATGTGCCAAAACTCTTACCTTCATTCGCTAGATAACTACGCTCACTGGTTGTGAGTTTTGAATTCAATTGAGATTCTGAATACAAACTCATATTGCGAGTTTCTACCGTGAAAGTCTGATCACTGTCAGTACGGTATGTACCAGACGAGTTGGCTACAAAGGATACCGGCAACTCGTACTCTATAGGGATAAAGACTGCTCGTATCTGCATCTCCCCATCTACTGTGATCGTACTAGTACCCATATTTGACCAGACTCCAGATGTCCCCCGCCTATATTGGAAATGCGAAAAAGTATATCCATAATTTTCTGTCACACTAGTGATTCCACCTGCAGTTGGATCATCTGCTACCACTAACACCAAAGAATTCCCCGTTGCACTTATTGTTGAACCATAAACTACATCTGAAAGCTGAGAATATGGGAATCTTCCACCTAAATTATTATTGATCGTTGAACTAGGATCACTTGTAACGTATAACGGTACATCATACGCTCGAAGAGTCTGAGTGAATTGTGCATATATATATGTATTTCTTCCTGTAGTGCTAATATTTGGCGTCCATCCAGAAAAACTGTATGTATAAATCTGTGTTGGTTCATTTGGTACAGCATAAATTGTAGCTATAACATCATCTGTCGTATCCCTTCTTATTATTTGTAAAACGCCCATGCCATCTTCAGTAGTATATACTAACCTGCTTCCGTATGGTACTGAAGATATAGTTATGATTCGATTAACAGTTTCTGTGTCTTGACTGATATATCCATATGATGTATGTTCATTAAACACTGTAATGTTTACATCATAATATCTCACTGTCGCAGTAAAATTCGCAGTAATACCAAAGTTGGAATACTGTGCTCCATATTGAAAATTAGACCAGTATCTAAAGGAATAAACATATTCATTTGTTTGAGTAGCAGCAGTTGCAGTGTAAACCGTATATCCATTTACTCTAATATTAGAATTGGATGAAGAAATACTTTCTCCAGTGATAATATGAAAACTGCCTGACCTACCGTATGAGCTAGGATTTGCATTGACGGTGACAGTTAAAGCTGAACTGCTTAAATATGGATATCCTCTATTAGTGTTAGTATTGCTAGACACGTTTAGCCATGATGAATTCGATGAATCACAAAACCATGTGTTGTTAGGATCCCATTCTTTGTTTGTATCCCACATTGATGCATTATTTGCATAACTTCTAACGCCCGATGCAGTGTTTAAATCTGTTGTAGTAACGCAATAAAAGTCGCCATCTGTAAAATCTTCTCCGACTGCACTGTTATTTACTCCTGCTCCATTTACATAGCTATTCGCTGAATTATAACATCTATAAATTTCACTATTATTGCCATAGTTTCTACCTACAACTCCACCTATATATTCCCCCGAACCGTATATATATCCTAAATTAATGCAATTTAATAACTGACAATTGGCTGAAAATGCTGGATCACGCATATAGCCCATAATTCCGCCTACACAATCTGTACCACGAATTTCACCCTGATTGACGCAATTAATTATATGATTTGTATCACCTCCACTCGATCCTACGATACCTGAAATATTTGAATATGATCCACCTAAAACTCTAGCATAATTATAACAGGTTCTTATACTTGTAGAAACAGCTCTTCCTACAATACCTCCTACATCATCTTTTTGTGCAGTAATTGAACCTTTCATAGTGCAATTTATAATATATGCACTCATTCCAACATCCACAATACCTTGATTTGCACCATTTGCTATAACATTTAAATTTCTAATTGTAGCGTAAGCACGAATCACTCCATCAGATCCATGACTAGATGCTCCTCCAAGACTTCCAAATAATCCAGATGAACCGCTGTAATTATATATTGTATATCCATTTCCTTCAAATACGCCTGCAAAATAAATTAGGTCTTCTCCATTACCAATCGGTGTCCATTCTTCATTCCTCATATCAATACTAGCATGTAGATATACAGTTGTATTTAAATAATAATTCCCTTGATTTACTGAATCACGGAATGCTTTTAAGTCATTTAAATTATAAATATTTGTAATTGTATCTGCAGCAGAAGTATTCTCTGGTTCAAAATCTTTAATATTGCCCAAAATTACCAACGAAAAAGTTGCAAAAGAGAGTAATGCAATCAAAACTATTAATAATTTTTTAATTTTACTTAACCCCATTGATCCACCTATTGTTATTCTACCACATTCGACATACTTTTACAAATAATTTTTGCAATTAAATAATAATTATATTATTATTTGTTTGATAATTTTATTGAATATATTGTTCTGTCTCCAATTCTCAATGAAAATATAAGGTTTTTATATTAAATTTATTTAGCAATTCAATATAAAAATAAAAAAAATCCTTTTGAATACACAAAAGGATCAATATTTTGAATAATCTTTCGGATCCAGCACTCCTGCTATTATCAATGCTTTCATTTCTGGGGTGAGATCATCGAACTGCTCAGAGATTGACTTTGAGCTTGGTTGAAAGGCAGATCTTTGTCTATGTCGCCTATTGAACATTTCGTAATCTTCTAGATCAAAATCGCTGACATTGTCTTTTCTGCTTGGTTTCGTGATCGTTTGTTTTTTGTTTTCCAGATACGATTTGAAATCATCAGAAGTATAAGTTTTTTCTTCAACTGGATTTTCCAGTACATTCGGTTCGTCTTTTCCCTCTACAGTTGGTTCAGCGGATTGTTCGTAAACTTGAGGTTCGAGATGAGCTGAGGAGTTTTTTTTCTTTTTCAATTTTGGCAAAATTACTACCAATGCAATAATTGGAATTATACAAACTAATACAATTAATGAAATCTCCACATTGCTCACTATCGACTCCTAAATATTCGAATGTTAATTATTTTCTTCTGGCTTAGGCATTGGTTTTTTGTCTTTTGCACTGCTGATTGAATTTCTCATATTGGTATCGGCTGCCAAATTTTGCAATTTGTAATAATCCATAACGCCAAATTTGCCATTTCTCAACGCTGTTGCCATAGCCTTGTGCACTTCGCTCTCTGCTGCCAAGACGACCGCTTGCATCTCTTGTGTTTTAGCCTTATTTTCTTGCTCCAAAGCGAATGCTTGAGCGCGTCTTTCTTCTGCTGCTGCCTGACTAATTTTTTTCTTTGCTTCTGCTTCCTCAATCTTTAATTTGGCACCCAAATTTGAGCCAACATCAACGTCACAAATATCAATTGACAAAATTTCATATGCAGTCTGTCTATCCAAGTGATCTGCCAAAATTGTTTTTGAAATAATTGATGGATCTGCCAAAATTTCTGTATGGGTAGCGGCTTTACCTATCGCTGACACGATTCCCTCTCCGACACGAGCCAAAATTGTTTCGGTATCTGCTGTACCAATCTGGCGATCAAGTCTTGCTTTGACGGTAACTTGTGCAATTGCTTTCACTTGAATACCGTTTTTAGCCATGGCTTCAATCCAATTGGTACGAACAACTTTCGGCGTTACACTCGTCTTCACTGCTTCAACCACATCTCGCCCTGCTAAATCTATTGCTTTTGCTTGTTCTAAAGTGAGTTCCATCTTGGCACTGTGAGCAGCAATAAGTGCATCTACAACTTTTTCAATATCTCCACCAGCCATCAAATGTGTTTCGAGTTCAGAGATTGGAATATGTAGGCCCGCTTTTTGAGATATGATGTAAATATTGACGAGTTTTTTGTAATCAACTTTACGCATTTTCATACCGATCAATCTGAACATTGAAACATGTGCACCGCTTGCCAGTGCTCTAAACCAGACATTGATTGGTACCATAACAATTATTGCTACAATAATCAATACAACACACGATATAATTATCGTCAATGTCGCCCATAAAGGGAATAATAACATCGAATTCATACTCTCTCCTATTCAAACCATTTTCTGACCATAATGGTATTATCTTTTATCTCCACAACCTTTATGTGAGCGCCCTCTTCAATATATGAATTGATAGACACCACATCATAGATTTTGCCATTAATTTTTGCTTTTCCGCCAAGATTCAATACACCAAGTGCTCTACCTGATTTCCCAACAAGTTTTTTCAATTCTTTGTCTGTTTTGTTGTAATCTTTTGAGATAGTAGAACGCGTTTCAAACAATCCTGTTCTGCCTAAAATTCCAAATCTGGCACTATATATCATAAACACAAAAGCAACGATGAAGAAGCCTAAAACTAACAAGATCAATGTGAGTGACTGAGTCAGATTTAACCCTTGACATATGCGGACGATAATTCCTGCAATCACTGCAATAATTCCCGATATCCCAAAGAAGCCAAATCCAGGAACAAAAACTTCTACAATTATAAAAATCAAACCGACACTCAACAAAAGTGCAGATATCCAGCTCATTTCTGTAAAAATTTCTACAAATTCCATCTTTTTAACTCCTATATCAGCATTATACAACCAAAATCCCCGCTCGTCAATACCCTTTTTGAAAATAAAAATAAGGAGCGTTTTCACTCCTTAAAATTAATTTTTATGATTTTTATATATAAATTCAGTCATTTTCAATATCTAATTTCATATAAATTTATTACAAATCAGTATTGATTTCTTTTTCCCTCGTCCTGACAAGTAGACCTTTTACAATCAAAAATACGAAGAACAAAACAAATACTAAACAACTAGCAATTATCAAACCCAATTGAATGTTTCCGTCCACGAAGAAAGATACAGCCAAAAGAATGATTGCAGATAAAAATGATACAAACATCAATATCTTGAAAATTTTGATATTTTTATTCAATTTCGTAACTTTTTCTTCGTGCTCTTTCACGTCTTCAGGCATTAAAAGATTTTCTCTAGGTTTAGTATAATCTCTGAGTGGAGCACCGCAATTGGAGCAAAACTTCCTATCATTTCTATTCTCTTCTCCACACTGGTCGCAAAACATACTCTACCTCACTATATTTGTATTATATCTAAAATATCACATAATGTCAAATAATACTTGCAATCAAAAAAATGATTATTTCAATTTGTTATCTCGATAATAATAAAAGAAATATTGTTGAGCAAATCCGCTTAAATCTTTGTATCTATTGGTCAATTCGTGAGTGATTTTTTTCCTGTCTGTCGTATTGGTATTGGTTAGATTATTGTATACTTTATTGATCCAAGTATCAACTGGAAACACGTCTTTTACTCCCAGTCCAAACAGCATTATACAGTTAGCCACTTTCTCCCCAACACCTTTTAGAGATGTCAAGAATTTGAACTGCTGATCTTTTGGTAGATTTTTTAAACGTGCGATATCCTCAAGACTCAATCTTTGCACAGTTTCATACATTTGTTCCGCTCTATAGCCTAATCCCGCTTTGCGATAATCTGATATTGAAACTCTTTTCATCTCATCAAGCGTAGGAAAAGCATGATAAGTCCCCATATCCTTACCAAAATGGGCACATAAATATTCTATTGAATTTTTTATTCGTTTGATATTATTGTTAGCTGAAATAATAAAACTAATTAAAATTTCGTACACATCATTATTCAATATTCTAATTCCTGCGCCATAATCAACCGCGGATTTTAAAAATTCATCTTTTCTAAGAACATTCTTAATTTGAGTGTAATCTCTATCCAAGTCGAAAAAATGGTAAAAATAATCGATGTCATCTGAAATGATTTCTATTTTTTCCTTTCCCCAACTTAAACGAGCACATTTATCCAACGAATAAACTAAGGCAGTATTGCCATCAATTACATAGCGAAAAATCTGTCCACAATTAAGCGTCTGTATAACGTCAAAATCTTGCGTGTTCAATATTGTAATTTTGTTACTTTCTTTGGTGATTTTCATAATTTCCTTTTAACTTTGTGATCGCAAATATATTTTCTCATCTTTAATAATATACAAAATTTTTTCAAAAAAACAAAATCTCTCAACACAAATTATTTATTTTTAAAAAAAATAAGTCTTGCGACTTATTCTTTATCCACACTTTCATTTTCTGAATCAGTTTCCTTTACCACCGTTTCGTCTGAAGATTGAGTTTCTTCACTTGTAGAATTTTTCACAAACTCTTCAATCAAAACTTTATCTTTTTTATCCATCATAATAAATGTAACAACCAAAGCTATAATTGCTACTAATAATACAGCCATTACAATATACCAATTAGAATAAACAAAATACATACTATTCTCCTAAAATATGACTTTATTATAACAAATAAATTTTACTTTGTCTAGCAATATTAAAAAAAATTCCTAATAAAAGGAATTTATTTTTTAGTTGTCTTTTTTGTCGTAGTTTTGCTTGCTACACTTTTGCTAGTAGAAGTTTTGGCACTAGCTTTTGATGCGCTAGTTTTAGCCGTCGTAGACTTTGCGCTAGTTGTTGAAGATTTTTTAGCTGTAGTTTTTGTGTTAGCTACAGTTGTTTTTGCAGGTTTGCTTGTCGTTGCAGCTTTTGTTGTACTTGCTTTAGCTTTAGAGTCCGCTGCCTTAGCATTAGCATTCACAGTTTTCTTCGCTGACTGTGTGCTAGCTTTTGCATTAGTTGCCTTCACTGTCGATGCTGGTTTAGTGCTAGCAGACTTTTCTGATGAGGTTGACTTCACTGCAGTCTTTGCTTGAGCACTCGCTGCACTTGTAGATTTTGATTTTGCACTAGATTTTGTAGTTGAACCCTTAGTGGTTTTAGCACTGACAGTTGCTGAAGCTTTTACGCTCTTTGTGCTCGCTTTGCCAGTCTTTGTTGGTGCACTTTCTATAGGTTCAGTTTGAACTGTGTCATTTACTGTTTGCATATTATCATCTGTGGTATCTGGGACGATATTTTCCTCCATTTGCTCACTTTCAACTGATAACACTTTTTCTTTGAAATCGGACATGATCTTTTTATCTCTTCTGTCCATCCATATCAATAAAACAACAAGGCCGATAATAATTACAGCCAAAATTATAACCATCCACCACCAATTTTCTGATATAAAATTCATATATACCCCTTTTTATTTATAGACTAATTTTAGCATACTAAAAAAATTTTTACAAATGTTTTTATATGTTTTTTATAATTTTTTAACAAATTAAAATCACTATTGAAACAAGAAAATTAATTGGTATAAAAATTATATTGCCAGATTTTCAGATTGAATATTAGATTTCATTTTATTCAAAGCATTTTCAAGACATTCATATGCACGCTCTTTTGTATAACCAAGCGAACGATATTTGCCAATAATTTTTTTGATCATTTTTTTCGTTTCAACAGCAGACGTATCTTCGTCATTTGTATCAGCATCATGGTTATGTGTTTTCATTTCGCATAGTGCATTTTCAACGCAGTCATAAGCATGATTCAAATCTGTATCATTTGCCTGTATGATGCTTTCAATCACTTTGTTGATAGTTTCTTGCGTGCCTATTAGTTGTTCATCTCGATCTAATATTCCATTATTCATATGTGCTCCTATGATTTTTTTCATAATATAATTTTTTATTGAATTTGTCAAACTAAAAATAAAAAGACGAGAAATTTTATTATCCCGCCTTTTAATACAAGTAGAATATACTTATTTATATTCTACAACAATATACACAAAATTCCACCTTTACCTTCATTGACAATTCTAGATAGTGTGCGCCTTAATTTGTTTTGAAGATTTTCAGGCATAGAAGTCAATTTATTGTTCAGTCCTTCATTGACCAAACTTTCAAGTGATTTACCGAACATGTTGGTCTGCCAAATGCCCTGTGGATTATTTTCAAACTCTTGAAGTAAATATTTCACCAATTCTTCGCTCTGCTCATATCCGCCCATTATTGGGCTTACTTCTGTTTCGACATCCACTTTCATTATGTGCAAACTAGGTGCTTGTGCTCTAAGTTTGACTCCACATTTTCCGCCCTGACGCACAATCTCTGGCTCTTTTAACTCCATTTCATCTATTGAAGGGATTACGATGCCATAACCCGTTTCATTCACTTTGTCTAAAGCTGAACTGATTTTGTCATATTTCTTTTTAGCAAAGGTCAAATCCTTTAGACAATTGATCAATTCATAATCGTCTTTAATCTCCATTCCACAACTGTATGACAACACTTTATAAAACAAATCTGGTTTTGGCACTATTTCAAACGAAATCGCACCATTACCCATTTCGACATTGCTATTGAGAATTGGCTCAAAACTTTCGGAGTTTTCAAATAAAACTTTATTGGTGTCATATTCTCCAATTCTTCCAACTTCGCCAATTGCGTCCATGACAGTGTCCAAAATCTCTTTTACGGTCGGATTGTCTGTCGACAAAGGTTTTAGCCATTTAGGCATTTTGATATTTACCACTTCCAATGGAAATTCTTTCAAAATTTCTGTCATAATTCTATCCACATCTTCCTTTTTCAATTCATTTACATTCATCACAATCACTGGTGATTCATATTCATTTTGCATATTGTCTGCCAGTTTTTTAGTCTTATCATCATTTGGATTGTTTGTATTTAAAATGATCACAAATGGTTTTCCTGTATCCTTCAATTGTTTGATAGTCCGTCTTTCTGCCTCTACATAATTTTCGCGTGGAATATCCGTAAAACTTCCATCCGTTGTCACCGCTATTGCTATTGTCGAATGGTCTTTTATCACTTTTTCTGTACCAATGACTGCTGCCTGCACAAAAGGTATGGCCTCATCGCTCCATGGAGTTTTTACAAGTCTAGGTTTGTCATTTTCATATGCGCCCAACGCTCCATCTACCATGTATCCTACCGAATCGATCAATCTTACTGACATGGTAGTGTTGTTTATTTTGACTTTCACTGCTTCGTTAGGCACAAACTGAGGCTTTGTAGTCATGACCATATTCCCCGCACTAGCCTGTGGCAACTCATCATTTGCGCGCGCTCTATCATGTTTATTGGCGATATTATCCAGCACAAAATTCTGAATAAATTTTTGAATAAAAGTAGATTTCCCACATCTAACTGGACCCACTACGCCAATATAAACATCTCCATTTGTGCGTTTAGCAATGTCTAAGTAGATGTTTGAATTTTTGTCCATTTAATCCTCCAATCTAACCTAATTTATGCGTGCCTATTTGTAATTATGACTACCAAATAAGAATAAAATGAGATATTGACAAATTTGAAAAAACTGTTAATATTTGTTTGATTAGGAGAAATTATGACAAAAAGAAAAACAAAAGAGATTGCAAACACTGTAAATTCTTTTGATTTGGAACAACTAAGAGAAAATATACTAAACAGTTCATATCCAAACGACCCATGTGTTTTTGAAAATACAAAAAGACGATTACGTGATAACAAAAAAGAATTCATTTTGAAATCAATATTTGCTCTATCTTTGGGAGTTAGTGGTATAGGTTTAACTTTGATTAATGCAATAGCTATCAGTTTTTCACCAATTAAATCCATATTTGGACTAATCGGCGGTTTATGCTTAATAGGTGCTGGAATTTTAAACATATTTATAGCAAAAGAATCATATAAAAATTTAAAACATAAATTAACTATTTTATCGAAAAACACTAATCTTAGTGAAGAGGAAGTAATTGCCATATTAAAATCAGATAGATTCAATGAACTATTAATTGATAACCAAGTTGATTTTAGCGAAAATCAAATGTTATACGAAATTCAAGAGGATTTAATAAAAACAGAACCAGCAATAGATAAAATGCAATCAAAAAATTCACCTGCACATAGCACACTAGAAGAAAAGAAAAGTTTATTAAAAAGAATTGTTGATAAATTCAAAAATGCACATATGACAAATGACAAACAGGATAATCAAACCTCAAATAAAAACCAAATTGAACATAATATAACTAATGAAATGGATGAAAATTTATAATTAAAAAACGACTGGATTATCAGTCATTTTTTAATTGTTCTCTTTCTTCTTACCTCCGAGATTAAATGCCTTCATTATTTCCTCAAGGCTCATTGTCGGATGCAGCGCTTCATTAAAATCAAATCCACTACTTGATACATTGTTTATCAAATCTTCACTCGGCCCGCCACGTTTTTCATCTCCACCAACTTTTTTGGTATCAAAGCAGTCTATTATATTATGCAACAATTTTTTTATTGGATCATCCACCATTGGTTGTTTTTTAACATCATAGGATAGACTATTATTATTTTTTTCTTTCAAGTCATTAAACACCATATTTTTGAATTTGTCAGACATGTCTTTTAATTTTGTATCCTTGGCTAGTTCAGGATAACGAACATATAGTTCATTGATGATCTGTTCCATTCTCAAATACATCAATCTACTTCTCTGAATATCTAAAAGATACAATTTTTTTCTACTCGCTTCCAGTTGATTAGCATGTTCCATACTGGCAATGATCGCACTGGAAATAGATTGTTCTTTCTTTTTATATTCATCTACGACGGCTCTTAATTTAGAAATCGTCTGACGCTGTTCTAAAATAGCAGCTTCTAATTCATCCACCTTTGATTGAAGTTCATTATCCCTCTTTTCCATTACGATCTCTCCTTTTCTTTGACAAAACAATATTGACTGCGAAATATCCAATAAACCATGCGATTAGCAATCCAATCATCCACCACATATTGATTAAATCTTGGACAAACAATAAAGTAATTAAACCGAAACCCAAAAATAAGATAAAAATTTTAAATTGCAGTTTATCCTTAAAGTAAATTGCAGTACACAAACTGGCGACAGCGATAGCAAACAGATAGTACGGCCAAAATTGATTGATGTCTATATCTGTATACCTTTGAATAAAGTATAACACAAAATTCAGAATACCGCAAATGAAAAGAGCCACTCCAAAGAACATGCTACTATCCAATTTCAAGGAAAATGCACGTACAATCAACAATATTCCTATCAAAATTAGACTGACTGCAAAACTTATTCTAAAGAAAGGAAAATCTATTGGCAAAAGATCCAAAATAAAACACACTATATTTACTATCAGTACTGAATAATATAAAATTTTAGATTTTTTCCCCATTTTCTATCCCCAATTTTTTCTTGTAACGATTCACTACAAGCACAACCAATCCTGCTATTACTAAGATAATACTTAATAATTGTGACACTCTGATACCTGTACTGCCTATGTAGAGCGAATCCGATCTAAGTCCCTCTATGAATGCTCTACCTATACCATACCAAATAAGATAGGTGGCGGTAGTGGTCCCCGTAATTTTTGATGAATAATACACCTTGATCAATATCGCCACACCTATTAAATTCCAAATACTTTCATAGAAGAATGTAGCTTGATACCATGCCTGCTGATCCTCTATCCAGACAGCGAATGGGAACCATTGTAGGTTTTCATTAGTTACCAAATTGCCATACGCTTCTTGATTGAAAAAGTTTCCCCATCTGCCCAACGCTTGACCTAAAAGTAGACATGGCACACAGATATCGCAAATTACGCCTAAAATTTTTATATTCTTTTTAATGAGGCAAAAGATAATAACCCCAATTAATCCACCTATTACCCCACCATAGATAGCAAGTCCGCCCTGCCTTAAGTCAAATAATTCCCAAAATGAGTAATTGTATTCGTAAAAGAAACAGTAATACAACCTCGCTCCAACCACAGCACACGGTAAAATAATCAAAGCAAGCAAAATGATATCATCGCTCTTTATTCCACGCTTTTTAGCCAATTTGCAAGCAAGAATAATACCAAACAGCATTGAAAGAGCCATAATTAAGCCGTAAAACTTAATTTCAAAATCTCCAATATAAAAGCCGTCTGGTGGTATGTAATATAAATTCATATTTAACATTATAAGATTAGTTAAAAATAAAATCAACTAAATTTTTAATCCATTTTATTTGTAAACATGAAACAATTACAAGTTTTTATCATAAAATGTAAAATTTTAAAAACACATCAATATTCATTTCACTTAAATTTTTTAAATGAACCGTATGAAAATAACTACATGAATATAATTAAACATTTGTAATATAATATAAATATATTATATATTATTAATATTAAACAAATTAAATTTTTTTTCATATAACTTATTATGAAATATTTTGGAACGGACGGAATTCGTGGAATTGTTGGCAAAAATTTGGACGTTAAACTTATAAAAAAAATAGCACGTGGTTTAGTAAGATTTTATAATAAAAATAAAATTGGCAAAGTATTATTGGTGGGCAACGACTCAAGAATCAGTAGTGATTTTATTCTTTCTAACATTGAGGCAATACTTTTAAATTATGGAATACAGATAGATAATATCGGAGTTTGCTCCAGCCCATGCCTTGCTCATATTTGTAAAAAATTTAATTATCCTCTTGCCATGATGATCAGTGCATCACACAATTCAAGTGAATACAATGGCATCAAATTTTTTAATTCAAATGGAGAAAAAATAACTGAACAGACAGAATTGAATTTAGAAAAATTTATGGATAGCAAAATATCTTTAGGTAAAAAGAGTTTTGCTTTGCGAAAGAATGTATCATATTTAAAAGATTATTACATCTCATATCTAAAAGAAATAAAACATTTTGATTTTCCGATTATATTAGACTGTGCTTATGGTGGTGCTAGCGAAATTTGCAAACACTTATTTGAAAAATCAAAGATCATACATTCAAATTACAATGGATACAACATTAATTCAAATTCAGGATGCACCAATATAGATTTTTTGAGATCAATATGTATAAAAGAACATAGACTTGGCTTAGCTTTTGATGGAGATGCGGACAGAATCAAAATCGTGGATGAGAAAGGTAACATTATATCCGGCGACCAAATATTGTATATACTGTCAAAATTTTATTTAAAAGCAAATGATGACATCGTTGGCACGATTTATTCAAACGCCGGACTAGAAAAATCATTGGAAAGAAGAAATATACATTTGATGCGCGCAAAGGTTGGGGACAAAAACGTATACGAGATGATGAAAAAAACAAACTCAATCCTTGGAGGAGAAGATGCTGGCCACATCATAATAAAACCTTATCAGAACACTGGAGATGGAGTTTTAATTGGAATATTGATCTGTAATATTCTAAATATCACAAAATTAAAACTATCAGATTTGCTCAAAGATTATAGTGAATATTTTCAAGCACACGCAAACGTTCAAATCAATAAAGAATTTAAATTAAACAAAGATATAAATCTTCTAATAAAAAAATACGAGCACGATGGTGCAAAAATTATCATACGCCCTAGCGGAACCGAACCTGTCATTAGAATCATGGTAGAGCATGAAAACAAATCAATTGCAACAGATATTTTAGAAAAGTTAAAAACTTATATCAATCACCATTGTTTGTAAACATAAAAACTTTTATTTATCAACAACTTGACAGATATTTTATAATAAAAAATTGAAAAATAATAAAATTTTTACATATTTTTTTCAAAATTTAAGGTTTTTATTGCACAAAAGATAAATTTTTGTTATAATTTTAATATGAACTATGTATTAACAAAAGATTGGAGTGAGATTTTAAGACCACGATTTACACAAGAATACAAACGTAAACTTTTTTCATGGTTAGAGCATGAATACAATAATAATGTTGTCTATCCACCAAAAGAAAAAATATTTAACGCGCTCAATTTAGTGCCGCTAAAAAATGTAAAAGTTGTCATCATTGGACAGGATCCTTATCACATTAAGGGGCAAGCTGACGGCTTGGCTTTTAGTTGTCATAACGGAACGCCTCAGCCAAGTTTGAAAAATATTTTTAAAGAAATAAGTGATGATTTGGGCATTGAGATGAGCTCTTCAACTGATTTAACCCCATGGTCCAAACAAGGTGTACTCCTTTTGAACACCAGTCTGACTGTAATAGAACACAAACCCGCATCTCATTCAAATGATTTGTGGCACACCTTTACCCGTGAAATTGTAAAGATTTTAGACGAGCAAGATTTTCCTATAGTTTTTATGTTGTGGGGAAATCATGCGAAATCTTTTATCCCATTACTTAACAATCCTAAACATTTGATCTTGACAGCCAACCACCCTAGTCCATTTTCTGCGCATTCTGGATTTTTTGGTTGCAAGCATTTTAGCAAATGCAATGAATTCTTGATCAAACACGGACTTTCTCCTATTGATTGGAAAATTTGAATTTACCTATTGATTTTTTATTCAAATGATGTATAATAGCAATATGAACATATTAGAATTTATTATCGGAGTATTTATCATAGGTTTAGCATTTTTACCAATTAAACTATAAAATATTTAATTATTTTTTGATTTCATGAAAAAAAACTGAAAATTTTTCAGTTTTTTTTCATTTTTATTAAAAATTTCTAATTTTGCTATTCAATTATCACAATGGCAACAGCATATTCTTTACAATGCGAAATACTGATATCTATTGTGCTTTTATGTTTTTCTTTTAACAATTCGTTTATATACTCAGTTCGTTTTATATACGGCTTCCCTGTATCTGTGTGCAGAACTTCTATCTCTTTATAAACAATACTGTCATCATCTATCGCCTTTATGAATGCTTCTTTTACACAAAAAAATCCACAGAATCTTTCCAAGTAATTTTCAAACTGCATAGCATAACTTATTTCTTCATCAGTAAAGATCCTCGCATAGCCTTCTTTTGTCCAATGTTCGAACCTATTGATCTTTTCAATGTCTATACCTACCATATTTCACCTATCAAAAATGTATTTTATAAATTTCAGACTAAAAACTCATATCATCAAAATCAGCATTTGTCAAACTGTTTAAGACTTTTTTAATCGTATCCCACTTATATCCCTGATAGCTCAATCTTCTAGTCAACTTTTCGATATTAGATTTGTTAATTTCTTTTGATTTCAAAAATCTTTTTGCACTATTTAGACAACTGTCATAATCATCAAAATCTTTTAGCTCATCATCAATATAATTTTTATCAATTCCTGCAGCAATCAATTTTTGTTTTAACTTCAATTTACTATTGCCCGTGTTGGATCTAATAAAAATTTTTGCATACTCGTCATCATCAATCAGCTTGTATTCTTTCAATTTTTTGATCACTTCATTTATGGTATTGGAATCAAAGTTTTTCTTTTTCAAATAATCATGAATTTGTCTTTCTGTTTTAAGTCGCGAGTTCAGATATTTTACTGTCAAATTGGTTGCAATTATTACTTTGCTATCCTCGCATGCTTTATTAAAAATCTTATCATCAACGACGCCGGTAGTTAATCCATATTTTACAATAACATCACTATGCAAAACAAATTCTCCATCGTCTGTTTGAACAATAAAAATATTTGGATTGTTTTTAGTTTTCAAATTAATTGCATTTATTATCATAAGTTTATTATAGCAAAAAGAACAAAAAATGTATCTAAATTTATATAAATTTTTCTATTAAAAAAGATATATTTATATTTTA
>CAMLYK010000028.1 GCA_946491735.1 uncultured Clostridia bacterium
AGAAATTTTGTTGTGCTAAAATTATTGTAAATAAGGGGCAAAAGGTAGTAGGTGTTCCACCCACTCTTCAAAAAGACTTTTCCTGATAAGGAAAACCTCCCAAATCTAGCTCCAATGGGTCTTTAATCATATACATGTAGTCTGATCCTGGGAATATCACAAAATTTAATAATGCTCCCCACAAAAACATAACTGTAAAGCACACAATAGGTTGCCATATCTTTTTGAATTCGAATTTCACCCTACCTAATGTCATCATTAAAATGCAACAGACAAAACCCAAACTATGACTGAATGTGCTATAAAAACATGTAAACGACATATATTGTTTATTCAAGCCAACAGCAGGATAAAGTAAGAATGCTGTGGTTGCCAATATTCCTCCGAGCACAGAGAAGTTTAGCAGAAATTGTTTCTTGCTAAATATTGCCACAATAAACACCCATACCATAACCGAACATATATGCATAGGTAAAATTATTTTTAATACGCTCTCGACTGTGTAATTATCTAAAATTATCAAACTGACTATTCGAGTCAAAATTTCAAAGAATAAAAATATACCACCAAATATAGAGGCATTTTCATTTGGCGCAGAGAACAGGATTTGAACCTGCGGATGCTTTCACATCACACGATTTCCAATCGTGCTCATTCGACCACTCTGACATCTCTGCATGCAGTTATTATATAATAAAAAACTAAAATAATCAATATATAAAATGTAAAACAATATTAGATTTTATCTTAATAACTCATTATTGCGACAAAAAATAAGCACTGTTGTGCTTATTTTTTATTTTTTCGCAATAGCCAAGCCTAATCCAGATGTGACAATACCTGCAATAGTAATTACATATGGACCAGCATTAGGCAACATTGAAATAGCATCAGTTGTTCCTTGGAAGCATCCAACAAATAGTGCAATAATAAATACTAATGAACAAACGATTCCTACAATAGCTGCGATTTTCATAATAAGATTAAGTATACCAATGTTTAAGAAGAATTTTAAAACACAGATAACCACAATCACAGCAACAGCGATAAGTCCAATCCACATAAAGATTCTAGCTGTTTGCCAAGCACCCAACCAGTCAGGACGCATAGCATCTGCTAATTCAGCTCCCAAATCGATTGTATCAAACCAATCGCTCATTGAAGCAGATTCAGAAAGGTCGCTAATTTGCCTTGAACTAGTGGTTATGAATTTGAAAGCCATACCTACGAATGTAAAGATACCTGTCACAATAGCTACAATCTTTAAAATTAGACTTGTAGAATCACTTTTCTTTTTTGCCATAAACCCTCCTTCCTTACTATGATAATAACTAATTAAAAAATTTATGTCAAATAAAAAATGTAAAATTAAACAAATAAAATTAAAAATGAGTATTGACGAATAGCAGGTTTGGTGATATGATTATTTCATAAAAGAAGAAATGAATATGAAAAAAATTAAAAAGTATTATAAAATAAAAAATTACAAAATCTTTACAGGCAATTTAATTGTCTCCGAACTTGCAAAGGTTTCAAGAACTGCGGAAGAAATTTCGCAAAGTGGTGATGTGTTCTATGAGTTATTTATTAATTCAAATTTAGTCTACAATATTCTGAAGTCATTTGATGAGATTGATTTACGCATAATTAATTTGATGAATAAGTATTCTGACAAAAAATTCGAGCAAGAAGAACAATGGTCAGACATTATCATTCAAGATTTAACCTCATTATTCAATTCTATTGAAATGATTGCAAAACGATATTCTCCAGAAAAACACAATTTAGCAAACAACAACAATTATCTAAATTTGCATGCATACTTTGACGATTTACTATATGACATATCCGAAATGCTTGATAAATACTTTTACATAGAAGACTTCCAACAAGTTGATCGTAGCAAATTCGATCCAACACAACAAATACAAATATCTGTACTTGGCGATTATGGAGACGATATAGATGTGATTCCGCAACGATCTGGATTTTATGACGCTGCACACAAGCGGATATTAAAAAAAGAGATCGTCAGCATCCGTAAAGCAAACAAAGTGAATGACGGTACTCTCAATCAAAATTAAAGAAAAAAACAATGAAAACCAGTTCATTGTTTTTTTATTTTAGAATTTTTTCAATTTTTAACAATGCAATTTTTTTATCAATTCCTCCCGCGTACCCCGTCAAATCTCCAGATGCGGAAATCACTCGATGACACGGAACAATAATTGAAATTGGATTATGCCCAACCGCTCTACCTACTGCACGTGCTGATGGCTTTTTATTTGTCTTTTTTGATATGATATCTGCAATTTGTTTATAACTCATCGTCTTTCCGTACGGAATATGAGACAAAATTTCCCACACCATTTTTTGATACTCTGTACCATTAAGTTTGATCAAAATATTTGAATTGTCCACAATCTTTCCACTAAAATAATCATTTAAATATCTTTTCAGTTTCTTAAAGATATTCAAGTCCTCTTGTTGAATATAATTTAATAAAATTTTTGAATCAAAATATTTTTGTTGAGAAAAATACAAGCCAGTCAAGTTTTCTCCATCGCTCGTTGCCACCATTTCTCCTAAAGGCGAATGAAATTTGCAATAATACATCTATACCTCTTTAGTAAATTTTATTTATTATATCATACTTTTTATTAATTACATAAAAAATGGACCCCAAAAGAGTCCATTTTTTTTTAAATTCCGTTAAAATTTAAAACATTTCATCGAACAACTGCAACAAATATTAAAACAACAAGAATTGGTTTTTGTTCTATTAGATCTGCACATAGGTTTGCACGGTCTTTTCCTATTAGAGCATCTTGAATTGCATTTAGAATTGCAACAATCTCCAACAGATATATATCCGCAAATATTTTTCATCATTTTACATTTGAATCTAATAAATTTTGGTGTAGGGTTTGCTTGAATGATTTGTGTTATAACCTCATTGCTGATTGCTATTTCTGGCGGGAAAACTGAATTGTCCGCCACCAAAGATATATTTCTGATCTCTGCAGGCATATTAGTTTACCACCACATCAAATTCTACAACCCTACTTGCACCAACTGCAAGATTGGCTAAAGCAAATCCTACTGCAGGATTATAATCCGGTTGACTCACTCCATCAATTCGCACACTATCAGGCACGAAAGTTGTACCTGTAGGGATTGCATCAGTGAACACTAAATTTGTTTTTTCAAGCGTTCCAGTGTTAGTAATCGTGCTAACATAATGCAAAGTCTCTCCCTGTGTTGCAACTGACTTATCCACAGTTTTCACAATAGACAACCTATTAGATACAACCGCCAATTGAATTGTATTTGTATTTTCGCTTAATGGTCTTTCATTGGCTGTGTAATTAATTGTGGCAAAGTTTGTAACCAAATTTTCAGTCATTGGGTTATCTGCTATGACGTCATAATTTATAGTCGCAACTCCATTTGGAGCAAGATCAGCAAGATTGAATCCGTCGACCACATTATAAGTCGGTTGACTCACTCCGTTTACTACTACCGATCCTAGCACATGGCTAGTGCCATTTGACATACTGTCTGAAAAGAATATATTAGATAAATTGTATAATGAATTGTTAGTAAGCACAACAGTTTGAGTGGCAGTCTCACCTTCTTGTAAGAATGTTTTATTCGAACTTTTCACTTTTGTGAAAAGATTTGTTAAAATGTCGGTTGTTACGATATTGCTTTGTCTTGTTTCAGTTTGTACTGAACCGTCTGGCAAAGTATAACTGAATTGAACAGATGATTGATTTGTAATTGTCATCAAAATCTCCTTTATATTACTTCTACTTGAAAACTAATAACTCTCGACGCATTGGGCAACAGAGTCCCAACATTGAATCCCGTTTCAGGATTGTATCCTGGATAATTTACACCATCAATATACACAGAATTTTCCACAAATTGTGTACCTGTAGGTATATCATCTGTGAAAATGATGTCGGTCAAAGTCAAGCTTCCTGTGTTATTGAGCGTGCTTTCATAATTTAATATATCTCCAACAATAGCAGTCGATTTATCCACTGTTTTGGTTACAGTTAGATCGGGATTTACTCCATTATCTATCTGTATAGCCAAACAGTTTGGCACATAAAGGTCTCCATTTGAAGTAAAACGAATGAACGCTGAAGTTTGCAGTGGTTGAACAATGCCTGTTAAATCTACAGCTGTAATATCATACCCTTGTCTGCCTGCGCTAATGTTAGTACCCGCCTGTGCGTTGGCATTCCTATTTCCAAACGTACCAGACACGTCTATCAAACCATTTGAATCATTGATTTGAGAACAAAAGAAATTGTTGGTCGGATTGTTCGGTCCAGATAAATTTGTAAATATTAAATTATCATTACTAAATAGCATCTGATCGCCTGTAAGGACAGCATCCCCTTCTTGAGCGGAAACAAACAGTTTTCCACTAGGTGTTGGCTCATCTGGAGATCTAAAACCTGAGAGGCTAATGTTCGTCACACCCACATCTGGAGATACGACTTCCCCTCCGACCCAAAGATTCAAACTCCTGAATTCTTCCGTATTATTAGCGTATACAACCGCCAATGTCCAGCCCGCATGATTTGTATCATTTGTCCTATTGTCGATAGCTTCGATCAAGGCAGGAACACCTTGCACTGTATACTCTCCATTGCCCGCATTTTGTACAAGAGTTGTAACATTTTGAGTTCTGACATAAAATCCTAACGTTATATTGCTAACATTGATATTGAATGTTTGTGATGTTGCATTATCTGGCGAAATCGATTGAGTCAGACTTGGTGTCGTGAAACTGATTTGATTGTCAATCAAATTGGATATATTGTTAGTTGTTGATCTAAACAATCCTCCCCAAACCAATTCCGCATATAATACCGTACTCCCTGCAGGTAGTGACAATATTGCACTTGATCCATTTTGCGTGTAGTCTGACGTAGTTCCAAATGGAAAATCGTTTACTCTAGAACTCAAATCAAGAGTAGTAAACGCTCCAATAGAGCCTTGGACCCCCGCACGAAGAGCATTTGTAAGTTTACTTAGTCCGAGAGTGTTGCCCGTGAAGACAATTCCTCCCCGCCTAATATCTGAAAATCTGTTAATAAATGACATATAATCTCCTTATTGTCATACTGCATAATATTCAAAAAACAAAATAAAGGTTAAGCAAAATAACTCAATCTAAAAATTATACTTATTAAAAAATGAAACTAATATTTGCCAGCTTAATTGAAAATGAAAATTATGAATTAAATTAAAAATGATAAATTGTTAAACTTATTATTATAAAATTTTACCTTTTAATTTTCAGTTTTTTATAGACTCTTTTTGACATATGCAAATCAAAAGGAAATTTTTTTATGTTAAAATCCATAACAGTATTTAATTATATAATTTGTAATATTTGTATATGTGGATTTCCTTTAATAAAAGAATAAAATTATTCTGACAATGCTTATTCTAAACTAAAAAGGATCCATTTTTCACACTAGTTATAAACTTTGATAATTACACAGATGAACAATTTTTATAAATAACCTTTATATGTTAAGACTACGCGCACGCTGCAATTAAAAATTAAACATGAGCACGGAGGAGATAATGACAATAGAAGAAGTTAAAAAAATTTTAGAATCATACACTCTAGACAAAAAATACTACCATGAATTGATAGTGGACTTGGAAGAAATGAAAAGTAAGTATTCAAAACTATCCACAAAATATGGTTCAGTAGATTTATTAGATCTTCAACTAAATCGAGTTGTCAAACTGTCCGAAAAGACATTGCAAAACATAGAACGAGTAGAAAGCACGATCAATTCACTAACCCAACCGAGCAAAGACATACTGTATTTTAAATATATCAAGAAAGTGCCCAATCATAACATAGCGATGAGACTCAATTATTCTTTGCCAAGGATATATCAACTTTTAAATAAAGCACTTAGAGAATTTGCAATTCTTTACAATGAAACTTTGGAAAATGAAATAAAAAAATAATTATAGTAAATTATAGAAAATTATAATTATACTCCTTAATAGATAAGAAAACTTATCTTAAAAGGAGTATTTTTATGATAAAAATTAAAGATTTTACAGATGTTTCCATCAAGACAAATACTGAGGGAAACATTTATGCCGACATTGCCATACCCAGCACATTAAAAAATGTAAAGATAACTAAGGCGAAATTAAAATTAGTTATCAACAATGTAGTTAATGAAGACGAAGAGATTTTAGTCAACTATGAATGTGTCAAAAATAGCGCCACAGAACCCAGATGGGAAAATGTTGAGCATTTAACCAATTTTATGAATACAAACACGGTTTATATTGATTTTACTGATGAGTTGCAAGACGCCTACTCAATTGGCGCAAGCAATCTGCATTTAGTGTTTTTAAAAGGAAATTCAGCAATCAGTTTTAACGAAATAGATTCTTCAAATCTAGACGTAGAATGTTTTTCTCTCAATGAATTCCAGTCAAACGCAAGTTTTCAAAACATTGATTGTGGAAAAGCGGGTCAAGGTTCAATCAATCTAGCGACAGGAGAATTTTCACTCAATCATTTAGATATTGCGACCGACGATAATGTCCTACCGCTAAAAATAACCCACAACTACAACTCTTCAGCAAAGGACATCTCATATTTTTTCAACGATGAAAATTTCAACACGAATTGCGGAAAAGGTTGGAACCTAAATGTTCAGCAATATTTAAAAAAGGTACATTCAACAAACACAGATGAAGAATACAACCAAGACAGCACTTTGTGCTTTGAATACATAGATTCCACTGGTAAGACTCAGCTGATTGAAGAAAGATATTATTATCTAGATGATGAACAAAAAAAGCACTATGTCGATAGAAAAGACATAGAAGTAGACCTTGACGGCAACTATACATACAACAAAGGTAGTGTTGCCACCCCAGAATATGTGGAAATCAAGACCGAATTGCAAGCACAATCGGGTTTAAAAATGGTGTCATCGATTGAAGACATCAAGGGTTCAAAACTGATAGATTACGAGCCAGAAGAACTGATAAACATCCGCACTTCGCTAAAATCTCTCAAAGAGAACAAAGAAGAGATAGAGCGAAACATAGAGAGCAATTACAATCAAAGCATCGCTCTCGCCATGTCAAAAATAGTACTAGAAAAGCAACTGAACAATTTAGATGCAACCTATCCATTAGAAGAGGAAAATCTAGATTTGCAATCAAAAATCGAGCACATCAACGCACTCAGCAAGACATATAGTAGAGCAGTTGACATAAACAACTACTATTTAGTTTCACCAAATTATAGATTTGACAAAAATAAAATCAATGATTTAAACACAATAGCCACGAACAATTCAGCACAACTCGTTCAAGATGCCGACAGGCAAAAATATGTAAATATACTCAACAATGAATCAGCCTACATATATTCACTAGGACTAAATTATGACGGACAGACCGGCAGTGTCAAGATACAGAAATTAAATCACGCGGTTCAAAGCGAAATCTATTTTGAGACAATGACCGAGAGCGAATTTTTGTCAGAAATCAAGAATCAACTTTTAGACACCGCTCTAACAGACGAGAAGATAACTAGTTTTTACAACAAATTCAAAACAGAGGATTCCACTTTCACCCTCTCATTAAAGGATAAAATCACAATTGATTTACAAATCGAAGCATTACTAAAATCCAATGAAAGACTAGCCTTAGACCTAGAAGACTACGAAATGCAAATCACGAAATTAGAGCATCAACGTGAATTATACGAAATGCAAGTGCCCGTGCACTATCTCTACAATGAGGATAATATAATCTATGGATTTGGCAAAACTGCGAACGAAGACATCTTCCGCTTGATCCTTATCACCGATCCATACGAAAATTCAATATTCATCAATTACGCCTCCCCTGAGAGCAACCAAATCACCAGCATCATAGACTCAGCTGAAAAGAGCATTACTTTCAACTATGACAGCCAGTTGAGACTCTTGAGCATAATTGATGCACGAGATAGAGAAATTTCATTTTCATATATCAACGATTTTTTATCGACAATCACCTACCCTGACAAAACTGTCAGTCGCTATTTCTACGACTCAGACAACAAGATGATAGCGATAATAGACCAATCAAATATGGGTGCATATTTAGAATATTCGGACAATCAAATCATGGTTCAAGCGCTCTCTACTCTAAATTCTATCAAGCATAACCAGCCCGATTATCAAAATGATATAGACTCGACCAATCTTTCCTCTTATTTAATCGACAATTCATATCTCACAATCCAATTTTACGACTGCAAAACCACCTATGTCAAAAATGCCAAGGGCAAAACTGTAGTCTATGTGTTCAACAATCAAGGACAGGCAATTAATATATACGAAGACCATTCTTCCCCAGACTTTGACACCACTAATGTCCTATCCCGACAATACACTTACACAGACAAATTATTATCCGAATCAATCACCACCCTGCCTTATGCCAGAAATTATTTGGACGGTTCATGCTTCGACACGAGCATAATCTCACTGTCCCCTGCGCTTTTCACCGGCAATATAATCGTCAGTGAATATGCTTATTCAATCCCTAGTTTTATCAAAACAGCCTCCTGCGTCCACTCTTTCACAGGCGACTCTCAGTCCGCTTCAATCTCAATGAGCGAACTAAATCTCAGCGAACTAAACACCAAACTCACCTCAAACAAGATTGAAAATATGGTGCTCACCGGTTGGGCAAAGGCAAATTCCGCATTTGTGAAGAATCCAAATCTGACTGACAAATTTAATGACGAAGAAATTTCCTACCCAAGTTATATAAACAATAGGAAATTCGAACTTCGCATTTCAATCAAGTATTCGGACGAAACCGACCCTCAAATTCTTTCAAAACAATTTGATTGGATGAACACCGAGTGGCAATACTGCTCTCTTCCTATCAAATTGAAGCCAAAACAAATCGAATCCATTTCTTGCTATTTCGATTATTCCAACAATACTAATACAGCCAATGTTCAATTCACTGATCTAGACCTGCGTGAAGGCAGTTGTGAATCACGGCATTATGACGATGAAGGCAAACTCATTAGATCCAATTCTTCCACTTCTTTCACTCTCTACACCTACGATTCAGACGGCAATCTATTGAGCGAAACCACCCATCTGATTCATGATGAGGACAATAGAGAATTCACCACAACCTATGAATACAACAAGAATAACAAATTGCTAAAAACCATCGACTATAATGGTATCGTCACAGAAAATGTATATAATGACAAAGGTGTGGTGACGAAAACCCTGACCTACCACGTCAGTGAACCTACTCGCAAATTCTATTCCGAAACTCCAACTGACGAAAAAGGCAAAACCACATCCAGCGTGAACGAATTTGGCGAACCTCTTGCTAATTATGAGTACATTGATGGCACAGGCATAATCTCTACCGAAACCGACTCTCACAACAACAGAACCTCGTACGCCTACGACTCTAATGACACTCTAATCGGCTTGACCAGCACTGTCAATGGCGAAGAAAACACCAATATCTATGGCTATACCCTCACCTTTTTGACCTCGCTTAAACACAACGACTTTGAATACAACTATGAGTATGACAACCTAGGCAAACTTAGCAAAATCTCCATTGCTGGAAACGAGTATCTATCTAAAACTTATGCCTACCAAGATAATGACTCCATAGAACATGATAGCGAAACCACTACGTACAAGAATGGTGCAACGTTCAAGCAGACCCTCAATGATGACGGCAATGCCACTACCCTTGAATATAACGGCAATACTGTTCTAGAAAATATCTACAATTCGCTTGGCAATATCATTCAATCTACCGATATGTCAAATGGTGAAAACAATATTCACAAGTATTATTATGACAAATTTGGCAATCTGTATAGAGAAACCAACACTCAGCACAATACTAATGTTGAATTTGAAAACACTCTCAATCCTGACACAAATCAGCTAGATGAGTCCACTATCAGATTAGGTAATGATACTTATACTTACAATTATGCTTATACCAACAAGCTTGACTCCACCATTTCTAATTTGTCTTTGAGTAAAATCACCAACTCAGATTCTTCCACAGCGCAGACTACCCCAATTTTTGAATCAAATATCAGTTATGACAAACTTGGTAGAATCTCAGAAATCGTTCAGGGTATAAATCGTAAACAATATCACTACCTATCCAACGGTGACCATACGTCAAATCTTATCTCTAGCGTCTGGTATGGTGATGATAGCAAATTCAATGAAAACTATAGATACAAGTATGACGAAAAAGGTAATATCCTAGAAATCCGAGAAAACGGTACTCTAATTTCAAGATACAAATACGATTCTTTATCTCGACTAATTAGAGAAGACAACAAATCATTCAACAAAACCACAACCTACGACTATGACGCCGGTGGAAATATAACTTTGAAGACCGAATATTCTTTCACTTTAACTGACGATTTGTCTGACAAAACCCCTATCAATATCTATCCATATCTGTACAAATCTACTGGCTGGCGTGACCAATTATTGTCCTACAATGGTGAAACTTTTACTTATGACGAAATAGGCAACCCTACTACTTATAGGAATAAAACATTATCTTGGTCGCATGCTAGACAGTTAGATACTTTCGGAGATATTGCTAGTTACAAATATAATGCTAATGGTATTAGAATTAGCAAGACCGTAAATGGTATTACAACTAAATATTATTTAAATGGCAATAAGATAATTTCACAAACCGACGGAACCAACACTCTATTCTTCTATTACGGAACAGATGGCATAACTGGCTTCAACCACAATGGAACCGACTATTTCTACAAGAAGAATATTCAGGGGGACATAATTGGTATATATGACAGCACCAATACCTTAATTTGTAAATATATCTATGACGCTTGGGGAAATCACATTTGTCGAATTTTGTCGAATAATGGAGAATATGTTGACATAGCAGATACGAGTAATTATAATATTAATAGCAATTACATAACTATTGCTAACTTAAATCCTTTCCGCTATCGTGGCTATTACTATGATACAGAAACAGAACTATATTATCTAAATACTCGCTACTACGATTCAAAACTCGGTAGATTCATTAATGCAGATGATATTTCTATACTTGAAGAAGGTCAAGATTTCTTCAATGGATTAAACCTTTACACATATTGTGGTAACAATCCTATTATGAATACTGATGAATCTGGTAACAAATGGTGGGATTGGTTAGTATCAGTTTTAGTTGCTGCTGTTGTAATCGTAGCAGTTGTTGCCGTTTCTACATTAACTGCAGGCATTGGCACAGCTGTTGCCGGAGCACTCGGTGGTGGAGTCTCTGCAACCATTTTTGGTAGTGCTGTTGGCGGAGCTATTACTGGTGCTATTACTGGTGCTATAATGAGTTTTGGTATAAGTGTTATTCAACAAGGCATTTCTAATGGATACAATAATATTAATTGGGGTCAAGTTGGAATTAACACTTTAATTGGTGCGGTTTCTGGATTTATTTCGGGTGCAATTTTTGGAGCAATTAGCGGAGCAGCAAAAGTTGCAAAAGCAGCAAGTATGTGGGATAAAGGTACATTTAATTCTGGATATAAATCTATGAAATATCATTACAAAACGCATGTTATTAACCAAGGCTTTTCTAAAGGAAACAATATTATAAATTATACTAAAGAAGCAATTAAATTTATGGAACAAAATAGTAATTTATTAAAATTTAATTATTCAATAAAATACAATATGATTCGTTGGATTTATAGTACCAGTTCTTATACCGGATATTATTCATCAATAGGTAAAATAATAACATTTATATTAAAGAGGTAAATCATGAATAAAAATGATAAACAAGTATTAAAAAATTTTATTTCAAAAGTCAAAATTCCTAAAATATTTTACGTACAAAATCAAATAGAACTGATTGATATACATATGATTGTATTAAGTCAAATTGACTTAATTTTACATAATAAAATACCTAACATATCAATTGTAAATCTTATTAGTAAAAATGATGAAAAAACCTATGCACTATTGGCTAAGAAAAATTCAGAAGTTATGAGTTATCTAAATAACCTTAAAGACGTAATTCAGATAATCAAAAATAACGAGTAATTATATTAATATTAATAATAATTATACAATTATTGCTAAATTTAATTTATTCCGTGAAGAGAACTATCAATTAAGAGATATTGTAACATTATTCGTTGATAACCTCTTTTCAAATGTTTTGGATTTTGGTTTAGATTTTGCAAATAAAAAACTATTTTCTAAAATAGCAATTAAAGATCTAAAAAATGGCGTTGATGTAAACACTATTATTAAATTGAATAGATTAGGAAATTTTCTATCAAATTATTTAAGAGATTTTATTTATCGTTCTATAAGTGTACGATAGGAGTAATTTTATATGAATACAATAATTAAAGTTATATTACCATATACAATTGGAATAATAATTTCATTAATTGCATTAATTTTAATAATTATTTTTCACAAAAAAGGTTGGATTGTATGGTCTGTTGTTTTGACAGTATTAATCGTTTTAGCTGTTTATGTATCTTTCCCTTATTATAAGGATATTAAAAATAAAGAAGTCTCAGAGATTGAAGGAGTATTAATTCGGACTTCAACTTTAGGCAAAGCACCATTATTTTCGACAGCTTTAGTAGTTGAACAAGAGGATGGTTCAACAATTGAAATTATTTTGCCATCAATTGATTATAAAGATTATAATTTAGAGTTTGATAAACACTATAGAATTTTATTTTATAAAAATTCACAAGTTTTACATTCAATAGAATTAATAGAATAAATATAGAGCAAATTGCTCTATATTTTTCTTAATTATTACTACCCTGCCTTATGCCAGAAATTATTTAGACGGTTCATGTTTTGATACGAATATAATCTCACTGTCCCCTGCGCTTTTCACCGGCAATATAATCGTCAGTGAATATGCTTATTCAATCCCTAGTTTTATCAAAACAGCCTCCTGCGTCCACTCTTTCACAGGCGACTCTCAGTCCGCTTCAATCTCAATGAGCGAACTAAATCTCAGCGAACTAAACACCAAACTCACCTCAAACAAGATTGAAAATATGGTGCTCACCGGTTGGGCAAAGGCAAATTCCGCATTTGTGAAGAATCCAAATCTGACTGACAAATTTAATGACGAAGAAATTTCCTACCCAAGTTATATAAACAATAGGAAATTCGAACTTCGCATTTCAATCAAGTATTCGGACGAAACCGACCCTCAAATTCTTTCAAAACAATTTGATTGGATGAACACCGAGTGGCAATACTGCTCTCTTCCTATCAAATTGAAGCCAAAACAAATCGAATCCATTTCTTGCTATTTCGATTATTCCAACAATACTAATACAGCCAATGTTCAATTCACTGATCTAGACCTGCGTGAAGGCAGTTGTGAATCACGGCATTATGACGATGAAGGCAAACTCATTAGATCCAATTCTTCCACTTCTTTCACTCTCTACACCTACGATTCAGACGGCAATCTATTGAGCGAAACCACCCATCTGATTCATGATGAGGACAATAGAGAATTCACCACAACCTATGAATACAACAAGAATAACAAATTGCTAAAAACCATCGACTATAATGGTATCGTCACAGAAAATGTATATAATGACAAAGGTGTGGTGACGAAAACCCTGACCTACCACGTCAGTGAACCTACTCGCAAATTCTATTCCGAAACTCCAACTGACGAAAAAGGCAAAACCACATCCAGCGTGAACGAATTTGGCGAACCTCTTGCTAATTATGAGTACATTGATGGCACAGGCATAATCTCTACCGAAACCGACTCTCACAACAACAGAACCTCGTACGCCTACGACTCTAATGACACTCTAATCGGCTTGACCAGCACTGTCAATGGCGAAGAAAACACCAATATCTATGGCTATACCCTCACCTTTTTGACCTCGCTTAAACACAACGACTTTGAATACAACTATGAGTATGACAATCTAGGTAAAATTAGCAGAATCTCCATTGCAGAAAGCGAATATCTATCTAAAACTTATGCCTACCAAGATAATGACACCATAGAACATGATAGCGAAACCACCACGTACAAGAATGGTGCAACTTTCAAGCAGATTCTCAATGATGACGGCAATGTTACAACCCTTGAATATAATGGTACCACTGTTCTAGAAAATATCTACAATTCACTTGGCAATGTCATTCAATCTACTGATATGTCAAATGATGAAAACAATATTCACAAGTATTATTATGACAAATTTGGC
>CAMLYK010000029.1 GCA_946491735.1 uncultured Clostridia bacterium
TTTTTAGTTTTTTAAATTTTAATAAAAAATAAAAATAGAAAATAAAATAAGTAAAAAAAAATCCCACGAAATGTGAGATTTTTTTACATTCTATTCTTCAATATCACTGAATTTGATATCCACGTCTTGACTGACAAAATTTGAATTATCATCTTTTATTTGTTTTGGAAGGATGTTTCTATACATTGGAGCTCCAGTACCTGCAGGTATCATCTTTCCTATCAAGATATTTTCTTTCAAGCCTACGAGATGGTCTACTTTGCCTTTCAACGCTGCTTCAGTAAGCACATTGCTTGATTCTTGGAATGATGCTGCTGACAAGAAACTTTCTGTAGTCAAAGATGCCTTTGTGATACCTTGAAGTTCACGTTTTGCAGTTGCAGGAACGCCACCTTCTTGTAATGTTTTCAAATTTGCATCTTCATACACTTTGATATCAACAATATCTCCTGGAAGCAAATCAGTATCTCCAGAATTTTCAATCTTAACCTTTCTAAGCATCTGTTTGATAATAATTTCAAGGTGCTTTGCATTGATTGAAACTGACTGAGATTTGTACACTTCAAGCACTTCGTTTAGAAGATATTCTTGAACCGCTTTCACACCTCGAGTGCGCAATACATCTCTTGGATTTAGCGGACCTTCTGTAAGTGCCGTACCTGGAGTGACAGCATCTCCATTCTTAACTTTTAAAACTGATCCAAATGGCAACATGTAACTTTCATCAGTGCTGCCTTTTATGACTACTTCATATCGTTTGTCCACTTGATTGATAGAAACTTTACCACCAATATCACAAATGACTGCTGCACCTTTAGGATTGCGCGCTTCAAATATTTCTTCAACACGAGGCAAACCAGTTGTGATATCTGCAGATGCCGCACCACCACTATGGAAGGTACGAAGCACTAACTGAGTACCTGGTTCACCGATTGATTGAGCCGCAATGACACCAACAGCTTCGCCAACATGAACGATATCATTAGTAGACATATCTCTACCATAACATTTAGCACATACGCCTGATTTTGCTTTACAAGTGAGCAAACTACGGATTTGAACTTTTTCAATTCCCGCATTGACAATCTCTTGAGCCAGTTCGTTAGTGATAAATACATCTTCTCCGCAAATCTCTTTCTTAGTCTTAGGATTAATAACTGGAGCTGACGTAAATCTTCCAACAATCCTATTGAACAATGATTCGATCTCTGCACCGTTGCTAACAATTGCGGTCACATCAATACCTTTTACAGATTCTCCAAGATTTGCAAAACAATCTTCTTCTGTAATAGTAGTATCTTGAGCAATATCAACAAGTCTTCTGGTCAAATATCCAGAGTCAGCAGTTTTCAATGCTGTATCCATCAACTGTTTACGGCTACCACGTGCTGCACTGTAATATTCAAGTGAACTAAGACCACGTCTGAAATTTGATTTAACTGGAACGTCACTATCTCCACCACTAGCAGATGCTGTATTACCCAACATACCGCTCAATTGTTTCAAAGAGTCTTCGCCACCACGCGCTTTTGACGTGATGATGACTTTCAATGGGTTGAATTTGTCAAACTCTTCACTTGTAACTTTCATCACTTTGTTTGCAGTTTCTTCCCAAATGGCAATGTTTTTAGACTTTTTATCATTGTAATTGATAAACCCTTGCATATACATTGCATCATTTTGTTTAACGATTTTATCCGCATCTTCTATCATTTGATTTTTCTCTTTTGCTTCGAGAATATCAAATATAGAGAAAGATATGCTTGCCAAAGTTGAATATTTGAATCCCATGTTTTTGATATTATCTATCATTGTAACAGTAGGATTTGTACCATGTTTTCTATAACATGTTTCAATTAGACTAGAATAGTCGCCTTTTTTAAATTCTTTTTCTATTTCATAATGGAAAATATTTTCTTTCTTTGTTCTATCTACAAAACCTAAATCTTGTGGGATGATGCTATTGAATATAATTCTTCCAAGAGTAGTTTCTACTCTACCAGAATATTTTTGACCTTCAAATTCAACAGTCCTTCTCAAATTGATTTTGGCTTGCAAACTCAATTCTCCATTTTCATATGCAAGTTGTGCCTCATCTTCGCTAGCAAAAGTCATTCCTTCTCCTTTTGCTCCGTCACGGATGGCGGTGATGTAATAATTACCCAAAATCATATCCTGACTTGGTACCATGTTTGGACTACCATCACTAGGTTTTAAGACGTTGTTAGATGCCAACAACAACATTCTAGCCTCTGTCCTAGCTTCAACAGACAAAGGTACATGTATACTCATTTGGTCACCGTCGAAGTCCGCATTGAATCCACCACACGCAAGAGGTGGCAATCTAATAGCTTTACCTTCTACAAGGATTGGCTCAAATGCTTGAACACTGAGTTTGTGCAAAGTTGGAGCACGGTTAAGCAAAACAGGATGACCTTGAACAACTTCAGATAGTATATCATAGACGATAGGGCGTTCTTGATCAATCATACGAGTGGCTTTTTTCAAATTGTTAGTAGCATTCAATTCAAGCAAACGCTTGATAATGAATGGTCTAAATAATTCCAAAGCCATCATCTTAGGAAGTCCACACTGATAAATCTTCAATTCAGGTCCGACAACAATGACGCTACGTCCTGAATAGTCCACACGTTTTCCTAGCAAGTTTTGACGGAAACGACCATGTTTACCTTTCAAAGATGCAGTGAGAGATTTCAAATCACGTTGTCTGCTACCTTGAACGGCTCTACCACGTTTACCATTATCAAATAGTGCATCTACAGCTTCTTGAAGCATTCTCTTTTCATTTCTAATAATGATTTCAGGTGCACCCAATTCGATAAGTTTTTTGAGTCGATTATTTCTATTAATTACTCTACGATACAAATCATTTAGGTCAGATGCCGCAAATTTGCCACCATCGATTTGAACAAGCGGACGCAAATCAGGTGGAATGACAGGAATAACATCAAGAATCATCCAGCCAGGTTTGTTTCCACTCTTGATAAATGCCTCTACAATTTCAAGACGTTTTGTCGCTTTTAATTTCTTTTGACCCTTACTGTTGTGCATAATTTCGGTCAACTCATCTCTTTCTTTTTCAAGGTCAATATTATTTAAAAGTTCCTTAATGGCCTCTGCACCCATTCCTGCTCTGAACCCATTAGGACCATATTTTTCAAGCGCTTCACGATACTCTCTGTCTCTAATGATTTGTTTGTAAGAAAATTCAGTATTCTTAGGGTCCAAAACAACATAACTGACATAGTATAAAACTTCATCAAGTTGTTTTGGTGACATGTCTAGGATAATACCGATACGAGAAGGAACTCCTTTAAAGAACCAAATATGACTTACTGGTGTAGCAAGTTCAATATGACCCATACGTTCACGTCTAACTTTACTGCGAGTTACTTCCACTCCACATTTATCGCAAACGACACCTTTATATCTCACTCTCTTGTATTTACCGCAGTGACATTCCCAATCTTTTTTTGGTCCAAAAATACGTTCACAAAACAAACCATCCTTTTCAGGTTTTTGTGTACGATAATTGATAGTTTCGGGTTTGGTCACTTCTCCCCTAGACCAACTTCTAATGGTCTCAGGGGAAGCAATACCTACACGAATTGAGTCAAAATTGTTTAATTCAAACATTTTATAAATCTCCTAAATTGTATATCTATTATTCATCAGAATCATCCAAATCATCGAATAGAGCAGATTCATCGAATGCACTACTGTTGATATCACTTTCATAATTATTTTGAATATCATCAAATTCAACTGTGACGTCTTCAAGTGCTTGTTTATTGACAGGTTCAATGTTCGTGACTTCCTCTCCTTCTTCACTGACTTCATTGATTGAAAGTTCGTGATTATCTGCAGTCAATATCTTGACATCCAGACAAAGCCCTTGCATTTCTTTTACTAAAACCTTGAAGGATTCTGGCATGCCAGGTTCTGGAATAGGCTCTCCTTTTACGATCGCTTCATATGTCTTAATTCTACCTTCTACATCATCCGATTTGATAGTGAGCATCTCTTGAAGGAGTCTTGAAGCTCCATATGCTTCCAGTGCCCAAACTTCCATTTCACCGAATCTCTGACCACCTAGTTGACCACGTCCACCGAGTGGCTGTTGAGTAATAAGTGCATATGTTCCAATTCCACGAGCATGAATCTTATCGTCAACCATGTGAATAAGTTTCAACATGTACATGACACCAACGGTCGTTTTATTCTCAAATGGAAGACCTGTACGTCCATCGTATAATTGCATCTTGCCATCTTCTGGAAGATTATTTGCACGCAACAATTCTTTGATATCTTCTTCTTTAGCACCATCAAATGCAGGGCTAGCCACTTTCCAATCAAGCGATTTAGCAGCAAGTCCAAGATGCATTTCAAGCAATTGTCCCAAGTTCATACGTGATGGAATACCCAATGGATTCAATACAATATCCACTGTTTCCCCATTAGGCATATAAGGCATATCACTTTCTGGCAATACCACTGAAATGACACCCTTATTACCATAACGTCCAGCCAGTTTATCACCGACTTGAAGGATACGTTTTTGTGCAATGTAAACTTTAACCATCACATTGACCCCAGCATCCAACTCATCTTTGTTCTTTCTAGATAAGATCTCGATTCCTACTACAACACCCTCTTCGCCATGTTTTACTTTCAAAGACGTGTTTTTCACTTCTTTTGTCTTTTCACCAAATATTGCTTTTAAAAGTCTTTCTTCTGGAGTCAAATCAGTTTCACCCTTAGGTGTCACTTTACCTACCAATATATCTCCCACCTTAACTTCAGTACCAATACGAACGATACCATTTTCGTCAAGGTTTTTCAAAGCTTCTTCGCCAACTCCTGCGATGTCGCGAGTGATTTCTTCATCACCAAGTTTAGTAGTCCTTGCCTCAGTTCTAACCTGTTGAATACTGATTGAAGTGAACACATCATCACGCACTATTCTTTCATTGACAAGAATAGCATCTTCGAAGTTATATCCTTCCCAGTTCATGAAAGCAACTGTCAAGTTCTTACCAAGAGCTAATTCTCCATTTTCTGTAGATGCACCGTCTGCTAGCACATCTCCCTTTTTCACTCTTTCACCCTTTTTAACAATAGGTTTTTGATTGAAACAAGCTTTTTCATTAGTACGCTCAAACTTGCGCAATTTGTGATTGACAATAGAACCATCATCGTATTCCATTGTGATATAATCACTAGACACATATTTACATACGCCGTCTTGTTCAGCCATGATTAAAGCGCCTGAGTCTACGGCAATTTTGTGTTCAATACCTGTACCAACAATTGGGCTTTCAGACCTAATTAATGGAACTGACTGACATTGCATGTTACATCCCATCAATGCACGGTTAGCAGCGCAGTGTTCAACAAATGGAATCAAATCAGCACCAACAGACAACAATTGTCTAGGCGATAAATCTACCAAATCGATCATATTTGAATCTACACGTGCAGTCTGACCATCATGTCTACAATCAATATAACCAGAACGTAAAACATTATTATCATCTACGTCAACAGTTGCTTGAGCAATATAATGACCACGCTCTTCATCCGCCATCAAGAACACGATATCATCTGTCAACTTGTGAGTGTTCGGATCAACTTTTCTATAAGGTGTTTCAATAAATCCATATCTGTTCACACGAGCATATGCTGCAAGTGAGGTCATCAATCCAATAGGTTGACCTTCCGGAGTTTCAACCACACAGATACGTCCATAATGAGATGGGTTGATATCACGCACTTCTACAGTAGCACGTTCTTTCTTGACACCGCCCTTACCAAATGATGATAGACGTCTTTTATTTCTCAGACTAGCAGCAGGATTAGTTTGATCCATCAATGCGCTCAGTTGGTTAGTAGCCATGAATTCTTTGAATATCTTATTAATTTGCCTTGCATTGACGATCTGACTAGGTGTTACGTCGGTCAAATCACGACTTTGTAGTGCTTCTCTGACTTGTGTTTGAAGTTTAACCATACCGCTACGGAATTGATTTTTTAATAATTCACCGCTAGTTGCCACCCTTCTCATTGAAAGGTTATCAATTTCATCCGTTTCGCCTAAACCATCAATCAAATTCAAATGATAACTAACTGTTGCCAAAATATCATCTAAAGTGATTTGATAATCTTCCAACTTTCTCGCATTTGCTTTGATTGCTGCACGGAGTGCATTATCATCATCCTTGTACTCTTTCATTATTTGTTGTAACAATGGAAGATACACAAGCTCAGTGATGCCAAACTCTTCTGGGTTAAGTTTAGCATATGCAAATAAATCTACACGTTTGTTTCCTACAACATGCACAACTTTATCATCAACTAAAACATCAACACTGTTGATACCAGAATTTTGAATATTATTAGCCTGTTCAATAGAGATGATCTCTCCTTTTGAAACGAACAATTTTTTACCCAATTTGATATCTTCAGCTGCCACTTGATTAGCTATACGATTGGCAAGTGACAATTTTTTATTTAATTTGAAACGACCAACTTTTTCAAGATTGTATTGTTGAATATTGAAGAATCTGTCATTTATGTATGACAAAGTATTCTCTGGATTAGGGATTTCTCCTGGACGTGTTCTTCTACCAAATTCAATCAAAGCATCTTCTTGAGTGATCTGTTGCTCTTTGTCCAAAGTATTGACAATATAAGGATGATTAGCAAAAATCTCCAACAATTCCTCGTTGGTATATCCAAAACATTTCAAAAGTACGCCCAAACTCATTTTGAACTTTCTTTCAACAATCACGCGAAGTGAATCTCCAGTCACCTGTTCAGTTTGAATCCACATACCATGACTAGGTTGAATAGAACCAAAATAGTCCATACGTCCATATTTATTCAATTCTCCAGTGAAAACTACACCTGGAGATTTTATGAGCTGGTTCAAAACAACACGCTCAACCCCATTGCAAATAAATCCACCATCATTAGACATATAAGGGATGTCGCCCAAAAAGACTTCTTGATCCATGATTTGACCAGTTTCTTTTACAAGCAAGCGAACATTTACCTTGAGTGGAACGGTGTAACTAGACTGTCTACGTTTACATTCTGCCCATGAAAATTTTGGTGTTTTGTCTACCGTATAACCCAAAAAAGACAACTCAGCTCTATTTGAGTAGTCTATAATTGGATTAAATTCGTTCAAAACTTCCCCAATATCTTCTTCCAAAAACTTTTTGTAAGATTCAATTTGAATGTTCAATAAGTTTGGCATTGTGTAAGGAACTTCTTTTCTTGCAAAACTGTATCTTTCGGCCTTTCCATTTTTAATTTTCTCGATGTTGAGTGTGTTTGAATTCATTCATTAACTCCTTATTCAGATGTTTTCCCATATCTATAATATAAAAATTAACTTAATTTGTATTACTTAGAAGCGGGGACAATCGTTCAATCTAGTTGATAATATCACAATCCTCAATTAATGTCAATAGAATTTAACAAATATTTTTTATAAATTTTTCCCATATTTCTAACCATTTAAACAGCAATATCTTTATTTAAACCAATTTTTTATACGATCACTTATTTAACACAAATTTTAACAAGCTTATTAATTAATATATAATAAATTTATAATATCCAATTTCAATCATATTAGTTTTTGTTTACATTTATTAGACTAAATAATGAACAAATCTATAATAAAATTGATATAGTAGTTAGATAAAAAATGGGCTCAAAGCCCATTTTGATTAAACCACTTTAATTTTTGAACTTGATTTCAAATCATCATTTGTTCGTCTATATTTTAGATTTTCCTAAAACATATTCTTTTGTTAATTCATTTGTAACCAGTTTTTTAGCAACCGCAGTTATCTTTCTTTCCGCCACCGCGCGAAGCAAACTGCGTATTTGATAGATTGCTTCACTTCGTTCGCAATCATTATCCTTTTACTTGTTTACTTCACCATCCCCACTTCGAGTCGCTTGACTCTTGCGGGGTCCCCGTTCTTGGGCAATCCTGTGTGGCTGAATGGGTCGCTAAGTAGCAAAAGTTTATTTTTTCTTATTAACAACCGAAGTTATCTTTCTTTCCGCCACCGCAGCCACATAAGATGAGTAAAATTATTATAAGTAAGCAAGGGTCAACTTTACAACCACAATTGCATAAGATTAATATCAAGATGATAATCCAAGTGCAATCGTTGCAGCCACATCCTGAATTGTTGCCACAATCATTGCAACAGTCAGAACCGCCACCAAAGAATTTATTAAACATAATTCCTCCTATCGTATTTTAAAAATTTTATGATATGTACTACAAAAGTCTTTGTCTTTGGTACCTAAAAACTTCCTTTGTATACTACATACTATTTAACGATAGAAAAAAATGTTACATATCATTGAAAAATAATTGAATTTAAATTTTTTAAATAAAAAATCATTATGACACCGAAATATGTTTTCTTTTAGACTGATATAACCTTTAAGAAAACGACTCCAATTTTTCTCTTATCATCTGTTTTAGTTGAACAATATTTTTCCCGCTCTTTGCCCCGACGTAACAGGTATCATACGGATATGACTTTAATTTTACTATCTCACTATCACTTAATTTATCAATCTTATTATATACTAATATTACTTTATTGCTATCCGTACCCACTCGTTTTAATTCTTTTTCCACCACTTCAATTTGATCATATTTATGCGGATCGCTTGCGTCTACAACTAGCACCAATACATTTGCATCAATCGTCTCTTCTAAGGTGGCGGAAAATGCATACACCAATTCGTGCGGAAGATTGCTCACAAATCCTACTGTATCAATCAGAACATATTCTACTCCGTTGTCCCAAACTTTTTTTGACAGCACATCAAGGGTTGCAAATAGTCTATCATCAGCATATGTGCCTGCTTTAGTGATTGCATTCATAAGGGTCGATTTCCCTGCATTAGTATATCCAACTAATGCGACGCTGCGCATTCGTGTCAAGCGTTGTTTCCTTGTAGTCTGTCTATTTTTTTGAATTTCTTTGATTTCACGTTCCAACTTTGCAATGTTTTCTTTCACTCGCCTACGGTTGATTTCAAGTTTCGTTTCTCCCACTCCGCGAGTACCAACCCCACGATCCTCATTCCCTTCGCCTGGGTCAATACTGCTCAGTCTTGGCAAACTATATTTTAGTTGTGCTAGTTCTACCTGCAACTTTCCTTCATTGGTCTTTGCCCTACCGGCAAAAATATCTAGAATCAACATAGTTCTATCAATCACTTTAATATCAATTATATCTCCGAGATTCCTAAGTTGCGAACCAGTGAGTGGGCAATCAAAAATCACAACATCCGCATCCAACTCTTTTGCTTCATCACGGATTTGTTCCACCTTACCCTGACCCATATACGTTCTGGCATTGATCTCTTTTACAACGAATAAATTGCATTTGACCACATCAAGATAAGCAGATTTTGCTAGCAATTCCAATTCTTTCGATCTATACTCTGAATTTTCTAATGTCGTATACGCACAAACTAAATACGCGTGCTCTTTTTTATCATTCACATTATTATACATGTTTTCCCCCTTTTAATTTTACAAAAGATCAAATCTCATAATCAACAAAGAATTTAACGCCCATTTCCGCAATTAATAACTAATTTTTAAATTCAAACCTTGACATAATAATTAATTATCTGTTTATAATGATATTGTTCATATATGAACTGCACATTAGTGTAAGGCTAATAATATTTTTATTAGCACGACCGTCACTTAGCACGGTCATTTTTTTATAGTTTTTAATCTTAAAAGCAATATTTTAATTAAAATTTTAATAAATTTTCAATTTTTTTATGAAATTTTGCTGTTTTTTCTATATATTTTTTTATTTTTTAAATTTTTGTTACATTGTGAGAAAACAAGCTTTGCTCATCTCACACCTCCATTGTTCTGTATTTTATCAAACGACACTTTTTCTGTCAAGAAAAAAATCTGATAGGATAAAATATAAATACATTAAAAGTAAAGTTCATACAGACTAAATTAATTTATAAATTAAAAAAAACTATTGCTTATTTTGTAACTTTTTGCTAAACTTTATTTATGCGTGTATGTAATTTAGCTAGTGGCAGCAGTGGAAACTGTACATATATAGAAAGTGAAAAAACTAGAATATTGGTAGATAATGGCAAGCCTTTATCTTATATTTTTGATGCTTTGAACGAACTCAAAATTGCACCAGAAACAATATCTGCGATTTTGATCACTCACGAACATAGCGACCATATCAAAGGTATTGAAAAATTCGCTCGTGCATATAACACAAAAGTTTATGCACATATTGAAATTAGTGAAATCGTTAAAAATCAGATTCATATACCTAGCGAGTTATTTTATTTTTATGATACAGATTTTTATATTGAAGATTTACATATAGAGCCCTTCCCTTTGCCTCACGATAGCAAATTTTGTGTGGGATATAAGATATCTGAAAATGACGCAGTCGTATCAATATGTACCGACTTAGGTCATTTCAGCGACGAAACATTTGAAGCGGTAAAATCAAGTGCTCTCATTTATCTAGAGGCAAATTATGACCCCGAGATGCTTATGTCGTATCCAAATTATCCGCCTTTTTTGAAACGCCGCATCAATGGACCAAAGGGTCATTTATCCAATCTAAATTGCGCCAAAGCGATTGAACGTCTTGTTCACTCCGGCACTCGCCTAGTAGTTCTCTCTCATATCAGTGAGCATAGCAATACAGTTAATCTGGCCATATCTACAATAGCCAATTACCTTGAGAGCAAAAATATAATACCGAATGTAAATATCCGTCTAGATATCGCCCATCATGAACATAGAGGTACTATTTTTAGAATTAATCCCACAATCAAATAAGTATTCAACCTTTACAAATTATGAATGATATCTAAATCAATTGTAAAAATAAAAAATATGTGAAAATTTTGTAAAAATTCAATCAATTCACATATTTTTTTATGATAAAAATTAAAATTTTATAATTTTTTTATGAACAACTATTTGTTAAACAATTTTTTTACAGTTTTATTTTCAAATATCAATTCTGTATTACAAACATTTTCTCTGAATGCTCTGTCATGACTAACTAAAATCAAAGCACCCTGAAATTCTGACAAGATTTTTTCTAAAAAAATTTTATTGTTAAGATCTAAATGATTGGTTGGTTCATCCAAAATTAGCAAATTAAAGTCACTCAAAATCACTTCATTCATCTTTATTCTCATGCGTTCACCAAGTGACAATGTAGATATTTTTCTACCAAAAACCTGTTTAGACATATTCATATTTGCAAGATTCGTCAAAAATTTAGTTTTATATTCCGCACCCTTTCCGCTAGCCAATTCCATAACTGTCATGTTTTCATCTAAATCCAAAACATCTTGCGTCAGATATGTGGGTCTTAATGATTGCGCTAACCAAATCGTTCCTTCATAATCTGTATCTTTTTCTAAAATCATACGAAGCAAGGTGGTTTTCCCGCACCCATTTTTACCAATTAATGCAACCTTATCTCCTGCCTCGATGGCAAAAGATACATTTTCAAACAACACATTCCCATCGAACTTTTTAGTCAAATTTTCTACTTTAATCAAAACTTTACTGCCAATTTTATCCGATTTTAATTTATAGTACACCTTTCCTTCTTCATAAGGTAAATCAACAAAATCTTGTTTTGCATGTTCTAATCTACTTGCTTTTGCTTGTGCCATTTTAGCAAGTTTACCAGCGCTCACTTGAGCTCTTGTTTGAGCGCCTTTAATTCTGCTATCTGACATCATTCCACCTTGACGTCTAGAATCTTTTTCTGCTTTGTTTGCCCATGTTTTCAAATCTTTAATTTGTCTGTCGATCTTCTTCTCTAGTGAAGTCTGTTCTGAATAAATTTTCTTTTGCCTATCTTTTTTTGCTTTTTTCTGCCTAGCATATTCATCATAATCTCCATAAAAATCGCTCACTTTCCCATTCTCTATTTCCACAATTCTATTGACTACACTATTAAAAAAATATCTATCATGAGACACAATAATAATTGTTCCCTGAAAATCATTTAAAGTATTAATCAACCATTCTACACCCAAACTATCAAGATGATTAGTCGGTTCATCCAGAAGCAGTGTATCCGGATTGAAACTAAGAATATGTGCCAGCATCAATTTGGTTTTTTCTCCACCCGAAAGGGCTTTTAATCTATCAGGTGTGAACTCAATATCGTCTGTAATGTTTAATTTCTTTTTCAATTCCAAAAATTCTTTTACAAAAACAGGATTTTGACTAATAGTATAAAAATCTTGCTCTGTATAATCACTGATTTGTCTCAAATATCCTATTGAAGATGAATGAGTATACACATTTCCCTTGTCCGTCTTTTCTGTGCCTACCATTATTTTCATAAGAGTAGATTTCCCCGCTCCATTATTGCCAACAATCCCGACTCTTTCACCATCATATATAGTTAAATTGATATTAGAAAACAACAATTTATCTGCATATTGTTTTTCAATATTCTTTAATTCTAACATCGGCGCCTCCTTGTTAAATTTGTATTAAATCAAATTCATTAAAACAAAGAAAAAAGTAAGTCGCAAAATCTTTAATTCCAACAAAAACAAAATGGTTTTAACGAATTAAAAATTTTTTATCGACTTACTAAAAATTGCGCACTTCAACACCTCTACAATTAATTGTATTATAAAATAATTAAGCACCTTTGTCAACCTAAACATCAAAAAATATGTGAAAATTTTGTAAAAATTCAATCAATTCACATATTTTTTAATGTTTTTAGTTAATTATTTTATTTTTTTTTACCTTTTATACAAGAAAAAATCAAACAAACAAAAATTTTAATTCATGCTCAAATCTATTCTATAATATCCTTGACCCATCTTGCATAGTGGGCATGTTTTTGGTGCAGATTTTGCTTTAATTATTGTACCACACTCATCACATTTGAAAGCATGATCACCAATAGATGATTTGTACAAAGTATTATTCATCAAACTGTCATGTAGTTTTTCAAGTGTACGTTGATGAGTCTTCTCCACTTTTGAAACCATATCAAATAAATCTGCCACATCCTTGAATCCTTCATCACGTGCTGTATCTGCAAATGATGGGTAAATGCTGTCTGCACTCATTTCTTCATTTTGAGATTCGTTTTTTAACACTTCTAGCAATTCTCCACTCTTAAAAGGGTAACCTGCTTTAATTTCAATATTTTGTACATTCGCCCCTCCTAGTTCAGAAATTTTATTGAAAAATTGCTGAGCATGTGCCATCTCATTGTGTGCTAATGTCCTGATCAGCATGCTCATATATTGATAACCTTGTTGTTGAGCCATTTTTGCCATAAACTGATATCTAGCACCTTCCTGACATTCTGCCGCAAAACTCCTTGCCAAATTTTCTTTTGTTTTCGATTGTTGAAAATCCATATCTACCTCCAAAAGTTATTTTTACCCAAAAGCAAAATTTAATACTAAAAATAGCTATTAACCACTTTTAATCTAGTATAAAAATAAATATTTAAAAAAATTTAAAAAATTTATTGACAAATAATTTTAAAATTGATATTATAAGATTGCGTCTTCGTGGTGACAATTGGGGGATTAGCTCAG
>CAMLYK010000030.1 GCA_946491735.1 uncultured Clostridia bacterium
TACAATTTAATAATTTGATAATCTTTTTCTCTAGTTTCAAAATGCATTAACTTTAATAATTCTTTTTTAACCGTTTTCATCTTTGAAATTATAAAATATTCACATAAGTATTAATATAATGTAGGTATTTTCATAAATATAAAATATAATATGCTAAATAATGCTATCAAACCAATTGTAATATAAATCAATCTTGTAATTCTACCTTCACGTGAACCAGCCTTATTTTGAGCATAATAACTATCTTGATTCCCGGTGATGACGTTGCTAGTATTGCTTCCACCTGTGATCTGCATAAACACCAAAACAATTAAAACGAGTGCCAATAGTGCCAATAACACTAGACAAATTCGTTCAAACACAGGAAAAGTTCTACTCATCCAAGCAGGAACGGTCGCCAATAAAAAGTTCATATTTCCTCCAAATGCTCTATTAGTATATCATAAAATAATATTATTTACAAGTCTTTTTTATCATTTTCTTATATAAGTCAACCACACAAGAAGAGCAAACAGTATTATTGCCAAGATTATCATACTTGCTTTTACAATTTTTTTGTTAGCCTTGCTGTTCTCTTTGAAAAACACCATAATAGACAATAAGATGCCAACGACCAACACAAGCCAAATAGTCACAAACCATCCATTATGCATTTCTTGAATAAAATTGACAAATTGATAATAATAACTTTTAAACATAGGTTTCCTTTTGTAAACTATAATAATATGTTTTAATTTTAGCAAAATTCATCTATATTGTCAAGATGATTATATTATTAAGCTTTTCCCTGTAAAACTTTTATTTGGTTTCAGCTGCATTAAGTCTAAAAATGTTGGAGCAACATCTTTTAATTCACCATATTTTTTAAATTTATAATTTTTATCTTTTTCAACTGCCATACAAAAAACTCTATTAAAGGTGTGAGCGGTGTGAGGCTCTCCAGATTCTGTACGCATACACTCACTGTTCCCGTGATCTGCAGTCAATAAAATAAAATAATCTGACTTTTTAGCATGGGCAATCACTTTCTTTATACATTTGTCTAAAAATTCTAATGCCTTTACAGTTGCTTCATAATCACCAGTATGCCCAAGCATATCAGGATTAGAGAAATTTACTATTATTGCGTCATAGTTTTTATCCATCGCTTTTATTATCTCATTAGTGATGTCTTCCGCTTTCATTTTTGGAGTTTTATTAAAATTATCAACCTTGATTGTTGGTATATGCACTCTATCTTCTCTAGCAAATGGAGTCTCCACTCCGCCATTTAGGAAATATGTCACATGAGCGTATTTCGTCGTTTCACTAATTTTGATTTGTTTTAGACCTTGTTTGGACAAATATTCGCTGAGAGTATTTTTCACAATTTTGGGCTGATATAATACAGTCGTCTTTACTCCTCCCACACTAGACATTGTAATTATGTTATGATTAATCTCATACGTTTTTTTAACAATTTGTCTTAGTCTGTCCTCTCTAAAATTAAAGAAAAAGATTAAATCATTTTTCTTCAAATGTGAATCTGCTTTTGTATCTATGTGGACAGGATGAATATATTCGTCTGTCACACCATTTTTATGTTCATCTTTCAAATATTTTTCTATGTTGGTTGCATTGATATTAGATTTTTTATTATCTAAATTAAACATGGTGTCAACTGCCAAACTTGTCCTGTCTAAGTTGTTTTCTCGATCCATAGCATAAAATCTGCCCATTACGCTCGCTATTTCAACATTTGTGATTTTTTTCATCTGCTTTTGCATTTGATTTAGATAGATTAGGCTGTCCTCACCTCCAGAATCTCTACCGTCTGTAATAAAGTGAATAAAAATATTTTTTGCTTTTTTATTAAACAATTTCATAATCTCGAAAGCATGATAGATATCACTATGAATGTTTTTATCACTCATTAATCCAATCAAGTGCAAATTGCCGCCTGATTTTGTTAAATTGTCTATTTTTTTTATTAGTTTGCTATTTTTCTTGAATTCTCCAGATAAAATATCATCATGAATTTTTTTTGCAGTCGACAAAACGACCCTGCCTGCTCCGATAGTCGTATGTCCAACTTCACTTCCTCCCAATTCATTATGAAACAAACCAACTGCTTCACTGTCTGTTTTCAACAATGAATGGCTCATTTTTTTCAATTCGTCTAGCGTTGGAGTGTTTGAGTTTTTTACAGCATTATACGGACCAGCTTTCCCTTCTCCATAGCCATCTAAAATCATTAAAATACCTTTTCTAGACATGGTCAATTCCTTTTACAATCTCAATAAACTCATCAAATTTTAGTGAAACACCACCAAGCAGTAGCCCATCGATATTTGCATTGATGATTTCATCATAATTTTGTGCGCTGACACTTCCTCCATATAGGACTACTGAATTTTTATAGCCTAGATCTGAAATATATGATCTTATCATGTCTGCCACTTTGTTGATTCTGCTAACTGTTGGAAGTTTGCCCGTACCTATTGCCCAAACAGGTTCGTACGCAATTATTGGGACATAACTTTTTTCAATTCCCTTCAGTGCGCTTTGAATTTGCGTCAACACGGCATCCAGTTTATCTGATTTTTTCTTCTCTCCTACGCAAATTATTGGCATCAAATCATTATTTATACAAACATGAACCTTTTCGTTTATGAGTTCATCATTTTCTCCCAAACTTCTACGCTCACTGTGACCGACTATAACATACTTGACGCTAAATTCATGAAGCATATTGGGGCTGATTTGTCCTGTAGATTTTGAATTGTCAATGTTCGTTATATCTTGACATCCTAAAAAAACTGAATTGCTTTTAATTTTGAATTCATCAAGATAAACAAAAGGTGGACACAAAACAATTTTTGTGTCCTTAACTTTGTATTTATTTATTTTTTTTACTATGTCGGCGAACAATTTTTTATTGCCGTTCATTTTATAGTTTGCGACAATTAATTTTCGCATATTACCCCTAATTAAACATCATCAATGACTTCAACACATGGAAGTTTTTTCCCTTGAAGCAACATCAAAGAAGCCCCGCCACCTGTTGACAAATGAGTCACTTTCTTTGCAACTCCCAACGATTGAATTGCAGCCACGCTATCTCCGCCACCAATCACAGATATAGCTTTGCTTTTTGCTACGTATTTTGCGATTTTGTTAGTACCCTTTTTAAACTTTTCATACTCGTATACACCAAGTGGTCCATTCCATACAATAGTTTTAGCTTTCTTGATAACTTTTTTAAATGTTTTAATAGTCTTTGGCCCAATATCCATACCTTGATAATCATCTGCAAAGAAACCGCTATTAAACAACTTTGCTTCTGCATCTTCACAGAATTCTTTTGCTCCTACGTTGTCAATTGGCAGTATAATTTTCACACCCTTTTCTTTCGCTTTATCCAGTATCTCACTTGCCAACTCAATTTTTGTATTATCAACAATAGAGATTCCCACATTTCCACCGATCGCTTTTATGAATGTGTATGCCATGCCTCCACCGATCAAAATTGTGTCCACCTTGTCTAGAAGATTCTCAATCACTGGCAATTTATCCGCCACTTTTGCTCCGCCCAAAATCGCAACAAAAGGATGATCCGGACTATTCAAAACTTTATCAAAAATCAACAATTCTTGTTCAACTAAAAATCCCACAGCAGAAGGCAATAATTTTGCCACTCCATAAGTAGAGGCATGTTTCCTATGTGCAGTTGCAAAAGCCTCTAAAACAAATATATCTGCAAGCCCGGCTAAATATTTTGCAAACTTTTCATCGTTTTCATCTTCTTCTTTGTAAAATCGGATATTTTCAAGCATGAGCACATCGCCATCATGCATTTTATCCACCATTTCAATAGTAGACTTATCCAAAATATCTTCAGCAAAAGAAACTGGTCTATCCAATAATTTTGATAATCTAGCGAGAACAGGGCGAAGCGATAATTTGGGATCCACTTGACCATTAGGTCTACCTAAATGCGAACACAAAATGACACGTGCATTATGTTCAATTAAATATTTAATTGTAGGTAGAGTTGCAGTGATTCGAGTATCATCTACAATTTTCAATTCGGCGTTCATTGGCACATTGTAATCGACTCTAACAAAAACTCTCTTGCCACTGACGTCAATATCTCTAATAGTTTTTTTCATTATTTTCTCCAAAAAATAAAATATAGAATAGTATTTGTTGCATATATTATAACATAGGTTAAAATTATTTCAAAATAATTTTTGTAAATTTGTTAAATTTTCTCTTTAATTTACCATTTTCAACCACACATACGCCAAAATTATCACAAAATAAATAAATCTTTCGTTTTGAGCAGTGATTAACATTCGGATAGATGCGTTTTTTTGCCAAAACAATCTTATTGAGTTTTTTATAATCGGTTGCTTCTGTCCCGACTATAAAATATTTCCCTTTAACAAACAATTTCGCACCCATTTTTGCGCTATTTATGTGTATCTTTTCTCCATCACACACAATTATTGACTGTTTGACTTTATCTTTGAATATTACATTGACACCAGCAACAACAATTGTATTCAGTCGTTTTGCTAGACTCATCAATTCTTTGGTTACAATTGAATTCTTCGTCAATTCTCGGCAAATATCATAATCATAGATAATTCCAAAATTGAAAATTAACAAATCACATTTATTCAATTTTACAAAATAGTTCAAATAAAATGACTTATAACTGCCACCAACCACACAAATAATCTTCATATATCATTTTATGCTATATGATTTAATTTGATAAACTATTAAAAATTAAAAGATTGAAAAAATACTGTTTATGTTGTTTTATTCAATTTTCAAATAAATGATTAATTATTCAAACAATATTAAAAAAATTTATATGCAATCCACTGTCGCATTTAAAACTGTTTCAATATTCGGATTCTTTATGTAATAAACTATATTTTTCCCATTCCTATCGGAAGAAACAATATCAATTGATTTCAATATCTTAAGTTGATGACTGATAGTGGTCTGATTTTGAGATAAAATCAAAGAGATATCTCCAACGCACAAAGGCTTTATAGTCAATAAAATAATTATTTTCAATCTAGTGTCATCACTGAATGCATAGAAAAAGGAAGTTAAATTTTTTAAATCCGTTTTATTAGGCATATAGTGGCGCAATGTAATTTCTTCTCTACAATCTAATTTACAATCGATATTCATGATTTAAGAATACCAAACTTTCAAAAACTTGAATAGTTTTCACAATATCTAATTTTGACGAATAAATAAAATAAACGAAAAAAAATATATAAGGAGCAAGAAAATGAACACTGCATTTTACATACTATTCGCTATTTTAATTTCAATCATTGCACAAGCGACAAACACCAATCTTGCAAACAACAGCACTTTCCTTTTGTTATTACTCCTAGCATTAGGTGCATACAACCAAAATGGTGACAGAAACAATTGCTGTGGATTCAATCAACAACGCAGCTTCTTTTAAAAAATTAGCACTCTAATATAATTTAAAGTGCTAATTTTAAGAGTCTCTTATTTCAATTTGTATCCCATTTTATGAGGAGAAAAAATCTTTTTATCCATTATCTTTAAATTTTTTGAAATTATTGGTTTGAATTCCATATTTTCAAAAATATCTTTTTTAAGATCAACATTAGGTGCAATTTCGACAAGTTCAACTCCTTTAGGGGTCAATTTGAAAACCGCTCTTTCTGTCACATAAGTGATATCCTGTTTATTTTTGATGGCATTTTTTGCAGAGAATGTGATTTGTTGTACTTTATTTATAAATTTTTTCACCTTCCCTTCATTCTTTATTGTTAGTCCACGTGAATTAATTTTAACATCCAAGCCACTTGACGTGAAAGTGCCTATAAATACAATTTTAGGGGTATTTTGGGTAATGTTGATAAATCCTCCCGGACCTGTCACACGTTTGCCAAATTTTGATACATTTACATTGCCCTCTTTGTCTACTTCAGCCAATCCCAAAACCGCACAGTCTAGCACTCCACCGTCATACAAATCAAACATATCCGCATCGCCAATAATAGAATCGGCATTGTATGCCACTCCAAATGTGACACCATTTTGAGCAACTCCGCCTGTGATACCAGTTTCAATTGACAATGTCATATCAGATATTCCACCCTCTTCATTTATGACATTCGCCACCAGTTCAGGCATTCCTACACCTAAATTTACCAACACTCCTTTGTGCAGTTCCATCATGGCACGCCTTGCACAAATCTTTCTTTCGCTCAGTTCAATCGGCTTTATTTCGCTCAATTCAATACGTTTTTTGCCCACAAGCCCAGGAGTGTGCTTAGGAATGTTGTAATCGCCCATTGATCGATCAGGTTTTGACACGACGACATAATCAACTAAACGTGCTGGGATTAAGACATCTTTAGCTTTTAAAGAGCCATATTCAACAATTTTTTCAACTTCTGCAATCACTATTCCGCCCGAATTATGTGCAGCTGCTGCTAACTGGAACTGTTCTCCAATAATAGGCTCCCATTCAAGAGATAAATTTCCTTTTGTGTCAGCATAAGTTGCTTTCAAAATTGAAACATTGATAGGAAAAGATTTATATAATAACTTTTCTTCTCCACCAATATCAATCAATTCTACCACAGGTTTTTCTTTTTTTGCCTTTTCATTTTCGCATGCACCCTCAATTCTAGGGTCAACAAACGTATTTAACCCAACATGAGTAAGTACGCCCGGTTTTTTACCTGCAATGGCGCGCAACAAATGAGTATAGACGCCAAGAGGAATTCCAAATGCAGGAAATTGATTTTCTCCAATAGCGGTTCCAAACTTTTTGCCCATACCAAGATGTGCACACATCGCTTTACCCACAATTCCTGGCTCTGCTAAACAATTCATACCCACATCATCATAAGTTAAATTTCCTGGCGAAATACCCGCTGTGACAGTCAAGTTTTTTGGTGATTTTGTTTTTTTATATCTTTTTAATATAGCTTTTAAAATTGCTTCTGGAGAGCCGCTTCCTCCCGAGCCACTCACGGCAAGAGTTTGATTAGACTTGATAAGTTTTGCAGCCTCATTTGCATCTATGATTTTCATATTTCACCCCTAATTATATTTAGTTTACCATATTTTCGACAAATTAAACAACTATTTTATCCGCATAATTAAAATAAAAAAACAAGCATCTATTTTGATGCTTGTCTTTTAATAATCTGATGATTATTTGGTTTTCTTAGTTGTTGATTTCTTTACACTAGTAGTTTTAGCCGGAGTGCTGGCAGTCTTACTTGTAGTAGACTTGCTGGCTGGCTTACTAGTTGTTTTTGCTGTTTCTTTCTTTGTACTTGCGACTGCAGAAGAGCTTGTCTTTTTAGGTGCAGTTTTTGTAGTACGTGAAGAAACAGTTTTAGGAGTTGATTTTTTCTTTGGTTGAACTTCTTCCTCTTCAACTTGTGCTGGTTCTTCAGCCACAACGCTACTCTCAACAACATTTGCAGGCACTGTATCGCCATTGCTTGTAGCTAAAACTTCAGTCCTAACAGTCTTATTCTTTTTGATGACAAATTTGTCCATCAAATATTTAACAACGCAACCTAATACAACAGAGATTGCAGTGACTACCCAGAACACTTCAGCCCAAGAATATGGAGTGGCTGGATTTTTTCCTCTAATCTCAACATAGAAGTAGATGAAAGGCATGTGGAGCATATAGATATACAATGCTGAGCCACCAAGATAATCAAGCACTTTAGCCGTAAATTTGTTGTTCAACAATGCTGTCACATAGTCTTTTCCTAATAATGTCAAAGTGACCAAAACGATGCACAGCAAATGGATTGTCGTCCTGTATGTCCAATTGTTTGTGACAACTGAAGGGACATCTCCACTAGCCACTGAATTGTTGATGACATATTCACCCGCAAGCCAATCAGGTTGAATAGTGAACATTACAATTAGCACTGCGACTGCCAAATATACAATAGTCAAAATAACTTTTGAAGCAATATTGTAATTTAATTTTTTCAATTTTTCGACAGCGTAATAGATGATGACACCACCACACATTCCGATAAGCACAAACAACAGACCATTGTTGAATCCGATGACTCCAGTGCTGACAGCGGAACCAGTTACACTTGGATTTGTTGAATATTGTTCACCCAAAGTTGAGAAGGCTGCTTGAGAGGCACGAGTACCGTTCCAAGCCCACCATCCGCCTAAGAAGACGAATAAGAATGGAGCAATAAATCCAGCAAAGACATCTTCATTTTTGCACATTGCCCAATAGATTATATATGAACAGATAAGCAGTCCAGATATAAACCACATAGCACCGTTTGCCTGACTATAGGCAGCAGGATAACCAGCAGCATACAATCCCAAGAATTCCCACAATCCATTGAATACTGAATTGATTGCTACTGCAAAAGTGCTTTCTTGAAAAATAGCGACTGCTATCACGCCCAAGATAATACCCAATGCTAGCACAGGAAGCAATGCTTTGATTCTACCCCAAAGGTATTCCCAAGCACGTCCACTGGCAGTCCTTGAAGCATATTCAGGATTGGCTTGTAATCTTTTGAAATGCTTGACCAAGAAATAACCAGCAGTTAAGGTGAATACAAATAGGATTTCACCAGCCCCAGCCATCCACGTAGCCGCTTCTATGATTCCTGCCATAGCGCGAGGAGCCAGGATAGTGCCTATGTGATAGCCAAGAATTGCGATGGAGAAAAAGAAACGCCAAAATTCGATTGCGTGATTTCTCTCCGACTTCTTCTGAGCGACTGTTTGAACTTGTTGAGTTTCAACTGGTTGCTCATTCACGATTTCTTTTGTCATTTTACCCCCTTTTATCACTAACTAAGAAAACGTTAGATATAAAGATTATGTGCAAAAAAATAAAAAAAGTCAATTATTTTTTCTTTTTTTTGACTTTTTCGTTTTTATTTGTTAAAATTTCGCGCAATTTCATGAATTCTAGCATGGTTTTACTGTTCATACACTGTTTTTTTAGCAAAACAACATACTGTTCTTTGAACGTTAAAAATATATAATTCTTTTCCACTTTTAAACTAGTCAAATCTTTAACAGAATATGAATTTGTACCTAAAATTTTCTCTTTTATTAAAAATGTTTCAGTTATTACATCATTTTCATATACAACTCTCACCTTTGTAACTTTTTTTAAATCAGACGACAAGAAAAAATCTTTTTGTTTTTTTTGATTGCGCCAAAGTGCAATATAATCGACCATAAAATATGCGACGATTAAAATGATAGTAGCAATACCGATTGTCCAATAACTTTCCCGTTCAATAATTCCACCGATTGATACCATCAATCCAATAATCGTTACAATAATGACCAACAAATTAACTACACCAGTTTTTTTCCTGTTTTTGAATTTAAACAAATATTTGGTTGCCGCCAAATTATCTTCTAATTCATAATTATATATACATTCGTTCATTTGTAATATAATATCAAATATGAATTTAAAAGTAAACAAAATTTTTAGTGTAAACTGACAATGAAAAAAGGAATTAATTGAAATAATTAATTCCCATACTAGTCTTTAATTTAATTAAATTTTTGTGAGCAACTTTTCTTGCTTTCATTGTGCCATCATATAATATTTTCATAATTGCATCCGGATTTTTGGCAAACTCTTTTCTTCTCTCTCGTATTGGAGAAATAAATTCTTGCAATATTTCATTTAAGAATTTTTTAATTTTCATATCGCCAAGTCCACCTCGAGAATAATGCGCCTTCAACTCTTCTAGTGATTTATATTCAGGTAAATATTTTTCAAAATGCTCAGGACGTGAAAATACATCTAAATAGGTGAACACAGTATTTCCTTCTACCTTGCCCGGATCTTGCACGTGTATATGATCTGGATCTGTATACATTGAAAATACTTTTTGTTTTATTTCTTCTGGTTCATCAGATAAATAAATGCAGTTATTCAAACTCTTGCTCATCTTTGCTTTTCCGTCAGTACCAACGAGCCTATATGAATTTTCATTATCTGGAAGAACCGCTTTTGGTTCAACTAATGTCTCTCCATACAAATTGTTGAATGAGCGTACAATTTCACGAGTTTGTTCAATCATAGGAAGTTGGTCATCGCCAACTGGAACAATGTTTGCATTGAACGCGGTGATATCCGCTGCTTGACTGACTGGGTATGTCAAGAATCCCATAGGGATGGTATTGTTGAAATCTTTATGTTTCAATTCTTCTTTTACAGTAGGATTTCGCTCCAATCTCGATAATGTGACCAAATTCATGTAATAGAATGTGAATTCAGTGAGTTCGCCAACTTCACTTTGAATAAAGAAATTCACCTTGTTCGGATCTAGTCCAACTGCCAAATAATCGAGCATAACTTCCATAACGTTATCACGTACCTTTTGCACATTGCCAAAATTGTCGGTGAGAGCTTGCGAATCCGCTATCATGATATAAAACTTATCATAACCGCCTTTGTTTTGAATCTCTAATCTTCTTTTCAAACTACCAACATAATGCCCCAAATGCAGTCTACCCGTTGGTCTATCTCCTGTCAAAATTATGTCTTTCATATCTTCTCCTTTTTTATTTTAACTAAAATTTAATTTAAATGCAAATATTTAGATTTAATAGTAAAAATATTTAATTTTAAAATTTGTT
>CAMLYK010000031.1 GCA_946491735.1 uncultured Clostridia bacterium
ACGCTTCAAAGGAATCTACTTCCTTGTTGCTCCCTCCGTCTGTGTACTGCCAGGTGCCATCATGTTCGCTATAATTCATTCCACCAAGATTATGAATATTCTCGTCATATTCATTTGTCTTATAGATATATCTTCTAATATCAGCTGTCATATTACTGTTTATCCAGTAGATCAATGTATAATAGCTATTCGTAAATACAGGTAAATCTCCTGTCTGTTGATTATTGGCTAGGTATATGTAGAAGTTGCCCTCACTTCCGTATACTTTCCTCAACATATCTAACGTTCCAGCTTCTATCTGATTGATATATTCCCTACAATCAGTTGCTAATTCTAATGTGTAATCTTCAATGAATGGATATGCACTTTGACTGTATTCAATCGAATCTATTATATCTGCATAACTATAAACATTCGCTGAATAATTAGTGTTATTTGTCAGGGTATAGTCGCAATTTGTCAACTCATAAATTCCATCGTTTGACCTAACTCCATTCAACTCAACCTTATATACATTATCAATATAATATGGCTGTACATACAAAATATATTGTACGTTCATTATATTAGATGCACTAGATTCTTCCACTTCATAGTCTTCGCTAGTAATTTGACGATAATTATAAATAGTATTGCCGTCACCGATCGCTATTACTGCACCTGCATCTGTTGTAAAATATGCAATGCTTTGTCCAGCTCTGTTCAAGCGAGTTAGATCACTGAAAGTATACGCGGATGCATATTTTGTGGTGCTGATGACTGATCCGCTATATGCTATTTGTACTGTCACTGCTTGCCATACCGGCATCATGGTTATGTCTGGTCTGCTTGTTGGATCCAAACCTAATATATCATCCAATCTCTCTGCATACAATGACATATCATTCATGTCCGTATTGATCAGATCGGTTATACTTACCACTTGTGGTAAATTGCTTCCCCGTTTGGTGTAATTCCATGAACCATTTGATATATATAAATCGTAAGTTTCCCCTCTAAGTTCAAATGTTATTATCCAACCCGTTATTTCATAACCATAATTATATATATAATATCCATTTTCACCTGATAGTGATTTTGCGATAACATCTTCATTTGAACTGTAATCATTTAATGTATAGAAGGATATATGTGTATCGGACATGTAACTTGACATAAATGGATATCTAGTATCATTATTCAAGGCTTTTACTTCAAAGGATAGCAAAGTGTTGTTGCTTGCTATCACATCTCCAATTCCACCTACGCCAAAATATTCACTGTCTGTACTCTCCCAAATTGTGTTTGCAGAACTTGGATTATTTTCTATTTCCACATTGTAAGTATTTGACCATTTAGCGAATATCAAATTTGACCAGAAATTATAAGTTCCACTGATTAATCTAGTAACTGTGTAATATCCACATTCTGTTCCATCTGAAGCCACAGCTTCATAATATCCACCACATTCAAATACAAATAGATAATTTGAATATACTATAGAAATTCTGCTAGTTGAACCATATGACGATACAGAGTATCTCAAATCTCTATTGTTTAATATTCTACCAGTAGTTATATCCGTAGAATTAGGCACTACTCCCAACACCCAACCTTCAAAAGTTTTACCTTCTTGAGCGAGGTATTCTTTGTCTGAGCTGGTCAATATATCGTCAAATTCTTCTGCAGTATAGAGGCTGACATTTCCACTTTCTACGGTAAATGTCAATCCTGAATTCGTCTTGTAAGTATCATCAATTACATAAGTCAATGGAATTCGGTATGTTCTTGGTGTGAACACCGCTTTGATATACATATCTCCCGTTAATGTCAAAGTATCATTGGTACTTATATATTGCCATGAGTCACTGCTTGTAAGTTTATAATAAAATCCTAAGAAACTGTATCCCAAATCTGCTGATGCTCTATATGTTGCTGCACTTCCATAGCCCTCTGGTGGTGTTATTATCAATGAATTTGATGTTACCGAAATAGTTGAATTATAATACACGCCTGATATAACTTCAATTGCGGACGAATTGTATCTGATCTCTCCACCTCGTCCATTGTCCTGATAAATTAAACTTGAAACTGATAAGTCTATTTCGTACTCATTGATTGTCCTATCAAAATACGCGTATAAAGTGACCTCTTCCGTTACCATGCTCGGAGTGCTGCTACAGCCACTAAACGAATATGAATACATACTTGTAGATTCAAACGGAGTCGCTATCACTTCTGCAATTGAAACACCATTTTGAATAAATACTACATGTCCTCTTCCACTATCATCAATCGCATATGAAATGGTGGTTCCATATGGCACTGCAACACTACTCAAAGATAATGTTCCATAGTCTGCGCCCGTCCAAACTTCAAATGTTACAGTAATCGTACTTGAAGTGAATCCATAATTTATATTTACTTCATATGTGCTACCTGATTTGTCATTATTCGCTTCAATTTCGTCTTTATCAAGAGTAATTTCATACACTATATCTGAATTGCCAGTGTCATCATATAGAGTGCTTCCACTATCACTATTTTCTATGATGGTGCCAATGTATTGAGTGACTAATACTTGCTCTCCCTCTACAATTGACGGATCATTCCTTTGATCATAGATATACAATCTAACATCGCAACCAGCATACAAAGTCAAACTTTCTAATTTGTTTAAATTTGAGAAATCTGCAGGTAGTCCTGTTCCTTCATATTCATAGTATGCCATTGCTCCATCTTGATATACGGCTAGATATCTTCCAGTAACATCCATATCGCCAATGCCGTAATCATCTGTTATCTCAATTATTGCATATCCATAGAAACCTGCTACACCATTCATCACAGTTCGAACATCGAAATTATAACTTTTTCTATTAAATGCTGCATACAATCCATATGTGCCCTGTGTCTGTCCAGTGTCTTTTACCGACCAAGTGCCATCTTCATGCTCTAGATAAGTTTCAGACAACACAAAATCTGCTGGGCATTCATCAGTGCGGTAAATATAATATCTATATACATCATTTACATATATACCAATGTTATTTCTCCAATAATATTGCGTATTATATTCAGTAACAAATACTGGCAAATTACCAGTTGGTTGGTCATTTGCTAAATAGATATACATACCATTACTGTCTGTATATAATTTAAAGAATATATCTAATGATTTATTGTTTGATATTGAGTTTTCATAGTAAACTAATGCACTATATAAACTATTTGCATAATCGTCTATATAAGTATAGCCTCCACCCGATGGAACATATACTAGAGCGTTGTACATATAGACATCTTCAGTGTAGGTTCCGTTCGTGCCATATGTATAATTGCTATTAGCACTCAATGAAATATCATCTGGCAAGCCATGAAGATATACTTTGTAAACATTATTTATATAATACGGCTCAACGGATAGCACATACAAGCCTTCTGCTGAATTATATGAGAAATTTTCACTCCTAATTGTTCGGTAATTGAATATTGTCGTTCCATTTCCTATAACTATTACCGCACTACTTCCTGAATTATTCTCTGATACAGCCAAATAGTAAGGTATTGTCTGTCCGTTGCTATTTGCTGTCAATTCCAAATTTTCATATTCTGAACTGCTGGCGAAGTCATACGTGTCTGCAAAGAAGAAATCTGCTGCACTAATAATAATCTCGCTTCCTGTATCCGTCGTGTACACCATTCTTATCTCAACTTCTTGCCAAATTGGTACCATTACAATATCTACATTGTCAGATAGCGAATTCAATAAGCCAACCATTGAATGTATGTACACCCCGTCTAAAAGTGCAATATTTATGGTGACTGGATTTGATGTGGAACTCCACACTCCAGTGGCACTGTTGTAATTCAGATAGCGTGTAGCGCCGCCGTAAACGAATGTGATCTGCCAACCACTTATTTCATAACCGAAGTTGAATACGTAATAACCCGTTAAGCCATCTGTATTGTTTACTGCCATCATATCTGATGACTCTGGATAATCTGAACGTGTGTAGAATGCATTTCCTGTGATGTCAAAAAATTCAAAACCATGCGTCGCATCAATTGAAAATGTCAAAGAAAAGTCATCATTTGTGCTTATACTATTAGATCCAACGCCTATCAAATTGTTGTCTTCACTTGTCCAAATGGTATTTACACTTGATGGAGCGTTGTTTATCGTGACATCATACGTCCTTCCCCACAATGATCTGACTATTCCACTAGGGAAATCTGTCAACCCATTATTCTCTAAAATCAACGGATCTTCAATTCTACTAAAATAATCAACATAGAAAATGTATGTGTTGTCAAGTGAGTTCTCTTGCACTTCTGTACAATTGAACACCCACCTGTTTTGATTATATGTCACTGACAAATTGGTTCCAGATAAAATAAGTGTTACATTATTATTGGATATCGATTCATACAATCCATCTACAAGCCTAGCCTCTATTACCCATGAAATGAATGACAAATTGTTGCTCGTAACATAAGTCAATTCCTCTGGAGTCAACCATACATTCATATTTGTACTATCATATAGATCAATGTTTGGACTTTCCACACTGAATGTCTGATTAGTATCCTCTCTGTATGTGCCGTCTGAATTAGCATTGATTGAAACTGGCAAGACATATTCGATCACTTCAAATATCGCACGTATCTCTAATCCGTCTGTAATACTTGATGAGACATGAGGAATCATATCTCTCCACGGAGCAGTCTGTGAATTTCTGTACTGCAGTTTTATGAAATTGTACCCTGCATCTATATTCGCTACATATGTTGACGATAATGGACTACCGCTATCGCTCAAAGTAAACGAATTGATGCCATTTCCATTAACATCATAATCTAAATGGATATTCCAATTACCTAAAGTACCGCTTATTTCTTCAATTACAATATCTGAGCCGCTCTGTGTCCAATATCCCCCCAAGCCATTACTATCTATTTCTGTTTCATCCGCACTAGTGACAGAAAGATATATTTCATATACCCTAGCGACTTGTTCAAAATATGCAAAAATTATTGTGCTTCCAGTCGTCAAAGATGGCGATGGGCTCCATTCTGTAAATTGATAAGAATACAAAACTGTAGGATCATCAGGAATGGCATAAATTGTTGTCAAAATATTGTTTGTATCCCTTTCTATAATAGTGAGAACTCCCCTAATTGTTCCATCGACTTCTTGAGTACCGTATGTTATTCTGCTTCCATAAGGTACGTTAGGCACTTCAATTGCCTCCACATCAGCAAGCCCCTCTTCTTCCGTCAATGAACCGAATGAATTTGCAGCAGTATAAATAATGACACTATATTTTCTCACTTCACGACTATAATTTGCAGTGATTGAACTATTTGAATACATTACACCACTAGGTATATTTGAAAATTGTTCAAATGTATAAATATATTGAACATCACTGAGTGGAGAAGATGCTACAAAAACTGCATAGGATGAAGAGTCAGATCTGACAGCATAAATTGAATTTCCACTCACTCTGATGCTCTCACCTTTCATGATCTGGAAAGATGAAACATAACTACCTAAATTACTTACTGCACTAGGATCAGGCATTACAGTTATGGTCAATGCGCTACTATAAAGATATGGATATCCATCATTGGTACCCGTATAACTATCATTGTTAATATTTTGCCAACTACTATTCTCTGGATCAGAAAACCATGTTATATCAGAATCGTCTTCTTTATCCGTATACCAAACCGCACTGTTACTTGTAGACAAATAGTCACGAACGTCTGAAGCTCCTTCATCATCTTGTATTTGAGTCGCAATATTGGCATAATTAGTTCCATACGCAGTTCCAGCAGACTGTCTAGCACTACCTACAGCACGAACAATGTTTGACGTCAGCGTATAACATTTGTACAGTTTTGAACCAATATTAGAGGTTGACATCCTACCAACTACGCCTCCAATATATTCGTCATAATAATTATTAGAAGCCAATACAGAATTTCTTGAATCTGTGACTTCTCCCAAATTTATACAGTTATACAAGTCTGCATCATCGCCAAGGACACCCACAATACCACCAATATTTACTGAACCCTGAATGTGTCCACTGTTTATACAAGATATAATTTTTGCACTGCCAGCTAAATGTCCTGCAATACCTCCAATTGCAAAATAATTGCTATCCTCAATGCTACTTCCATAGAAAATGATTGAGGCTGAATTTTGACAATTGATGATCTTGCCATTCTGCATAACGCCAACAATACCACCTATTCGACATTCCGCGCCATTTTCACCAAGATAATCCGCTCGTATTTCCCCAGACACTGAACAATTCTCTATGATAGTTCCTTGACCTGAACTACCTGAAGCATGCCAAACCAACCCAGATCCTGGATTGGTTCCTGACGTGGTACATATCAAATTTATATTACGAATTGTAGCATTATATGTGTTGGTAAACACTCCCTGTTGACCAGTAAAATTGTATATAGTATGTCCATTGCCATCAAATGTACCCAAGTATTGAGAACTAGACGTCCCAATACTCATATATTCATCTGTGTAGTATGGCTCATCATTGATGATATCCCAATCAAGATCAGCCGCCAATACTATTTCATTTGATGCTAAATAATTATCAAAATAACCAAGCCTAGTCATTGCTCTAAACGAATTAAAATCGTCTTCGTTTTCAATGACACTGAAAGCAGGTAAATTAACACTGATTTCCATTGAAATAGTGCTGGTCACATTGATAGTGACATTTTGAGTTAAATTACTGTAAGATGTGCCATTAATATAAACACCATAAATATCGCTTGAATCAACCAATCTCCATAATGGAAAATAATTTTTAGCTATTTCAATAGTTTCGCTAGAATTTTCAATCCCTTCATAACTTACGGTCTGTTGCTGTCCTCCACTAACAGATATCCTTTGACTAACAAAATCTCCTATTCTATCAATTACAGTCAAATTATTAAGTATAGCACTAGGAGTTGTTGCAAATGAGGTTGTAGAAACACTGCTTCCACTTCCAGTCAAATTCACATTAAAATAAACTTCAAATAATCCTGAGCTAGAAGAACCCATTTCTCCCGAAACATTAACTCTCAAACGTAAAGTGGTGCTCGCTGCATAAGATTCATTATCTCTGTGTTGATTAAAAATATTTACAGCCATAATAGTTGAAATAAGGAGCAGTACTGCTATTATTGCCACTATTATGATTTTCTTGCTTTTCTTATAATTCATCAAACAACCACCTCTTGATTTGAATCTTCATTTAGAAAAATGTTTTTGCTAGCATCTTATTAAAATTATTTACTATTATTCTACCACATTAGACATTTTTTTACAAATAAATTTATAAAAATATAATAGAAAATATTTTATATTTAACTCAATTTTTTCTATTCAAATTTGGAATAAAAATAAATTGAAAATAATAATTTTAAAAATTTTATAGAAAAAATAAAATTAATTTTTGAAAATCAAATAAAATTTGAAATTTTAATAAAAAATTAGAAAAACAATAAAAAAACTGTATTTTTATAAAAATATCAAACTAAAATGTAAAAAATATTTTTTTATTTAAAAAATAAAGACGTATTACGTCTTTATTTTTACATTAAAATCAATTTATCATTTTCAATTTTTATACGTTTGTCAGCAAGTTTTTCGATCGCATTTACGTTCTTGTCTGCAGGCATGACAGCGAACAGTGAAATTGATCCGGAATCTATACCACATTTTGTCAAAGATAGTAAATTCTTAGTAATAGGCAGATCAATAGAATCTATTCCAGACAAGGACAAGACATCATCTATTGCAATCAAAACATTCTCCCCATTTTCAATAATATGTTTTGCTCGTTCAGAGGCAATGTTTAATAGCCTTTTTACTTTATCAGTTTCAGACGTAATATTAGTGACAAACATCTCACAATTTTTCAAATCATTCAATAAATATTTATTTTTTTCTGCAATTGAGATATTTATATACATTTTTTTATCAATTTTGCATGAATTTAATAAATCTATAATAATTTTTGTATTATTTTTGTTATCAGAGCCATATAGATAAACACTCTCTCCCAATTTGATTTTGAAACTATTAAAATTATCCTTTTCAAACTCTAATGGCTTTTGTGGCTCAACATGCTCAATATCATAATAATCCTTCCTCTTTTTGTCATACTTCATTATAGGAATATCATTGATATTGAAAATATTTTTTACAATCAGTTGATTTTCTGCTAAAGACACTTCCACCAAAAGTTTATCTCCAGTTTTGATATTATATTCTCCAATCATGCTCTCAGGTATAAAATATTGAATATAATCATCCTGTTTCCTTACCCACAACAGAGCTGATCCATTAGTCAATAATTCCACAAAGCCAAAGATTGTCTTTAAATCATCATCATAATAAAAAGTTTTCTTATTTTGATTAAAAGTCATAATGTTTGAGGGCTGTGACATAGTCGAATACGGTTTAGAAATTAAAATATCAGCGAATGAATAACCTATATCTTTCGGAGGCCTACCCTGTTTGGTCTTCGCGATATATGGTGCCTTTCTTCCTTCGCTAATGTCAATAATATCTTTGATCAATTCGCTCTTTTTTTTGCTGGTAGGGGCATAAACTCCCGTACGTCTAGCAAGCTCTCTAAGAGCGAATATGCTGAGTTCATTTAACTGATCTTCTGTCATCTAACCCTTTTAATAATCTCTCGATTACACAGTAATTTTAGCACAATAAAATTTTAAAGTAAAGGAAAATAAAAATAAATTCGACAATATAGTACTATAAATGCTCGTAAATTCATTTTTTTAAAAAATTTATTGACATATTTTAAACTCAACATATGTCTTTATCTAATATAATTTGCTCCACATTTTTTATTGCACATATACGCATATGATCAATTATCTATATTTCTTTATCATGCAGTGATGCCCAAACTGATCATTATCGCAACATCCACTTTTTGCATCGTGCTATCATCAATGGTACAAATTTTTTCTTTCAATCGTCTTTTATCTAATGTCCTAATCTGTTCTAACAAAATGACACTATCTTTTGCAAGATTATATTTGTCTTTGTTTAGTTCAATATGCGTAGGAAGTTTTGCTTTGCTCAATTGACTCGTGATCGCAGCTATTATGACAGTGGGACTATATTTATTGCCGACATCATTTTGCACAACCAAAACAGGACGAACTCCACCCTGTTCGCTACCTACCACTGGGCTCAGATCTGCATAATAGATATCTCCACGATTTACTTCCATCATTCTCCTTTCAAGTGCTGTATAGTCAGATAATAATCGTCGATATTTTCATAATCTCGCATTATTTCTTTTATTGTCATACTGTATTCACTGTCAGTATATGCCAAAATATCAAATATTGGCATTGTTGGACGTTTGATCTCGTGCAAGTTCGCCAAATATTCAATATACGCATTGACCTCTTCGTTCATATAATCTCCTTTAATTCAAAAGTTAAACCTTGCTCAATTGTTTTTTTAATTTTTCGTAAAAATCTTCTTGCATTTTTAAAAATTCTACAACTAATTGATTGATGTTTTCATCCTTTGCTTTGATATCTTTTTTAGCTTTTATACAATCGATTATCCCCATAACCGTACCCGTAATCATCATTTCAACAATATGTTGATTTGACTTGTCTGACCATAAAGAAAAATAGATCATGGCTGTCTGTTTGATCTTTTTGAACATGCTGTTATCCTTCACTTCTTCATTGCCATCAATCGCAATTGTGTCACAACGATCTGCAAATTTTGAATATTCTTCAAATTGTTTTCTTAGCAACTTATTTAAATTTTCATTGGTAGATTTTTTCAAGACCTTGTCTATCGACTGCATTCCAACTTGTGCATCTTGATAGATCCTATTGAGCAAATCTAAATCTTGTTTTTCCATACTTTCCTCCAAGAGTAGTATCCTCTTAAAATTTAGATTTATACTAATAGTTAAAAGCAATTTTTTAATAAAACTTTATAAAAATTTAAAAAAATAAAAAAATTATAATAT
>CAMLYK010000032.1 GCA_946491735.1 uncultured Clostridia bacterium
TTTATTTATAAATTTATTTATATCATTTGTAAAAAAAATGGATTTTTGTTTATAATTATCATAAATGAAAATGCTTTTTGGTTATTTGAAAAAATATAAAAGGTTCGTAATTTTGGGACCTTTGTTTAAATTAGTTGAAGCATTTTTAGAACTACTGAATCCTTTGCTCGTGGCTGAAATTATTGATATTGGGGTGTCAACAGGAGACACGGGTTTTATAATAAGAATGGGTTTGATAATTTTAGCCTCAAATGTGATAGCGTTTTGCCTCAGTCTATTTAGTCAAAAATGTGCATCATTGACGAGTGTGGGTGTGGCAACGGACATTCGAGACGATATGTTCAAAAAGATTTCTTCTTTTTCACATTCTGAATTGGACAAATTTGGCACAGCATCATTGGTAAATAGATTGATTAACGATATTATGCAAATTGAGAATGCAGTTTCAGTCTTTATGAGAATGATGATTCGTGTTCCATTTTTATTAGTTGGAGCTTTCGTTTTGAGTTTGATCATCAACATAAAGACATCTTTGATTTTCTTAGTTTTAATTCCGATTATGTTGATTATATTGATATTTTACATGAAGAAAACAACCCCATACTTTAAGATTATGCGCACCAAGTTGGATAAAATAACAAAGATCACTAAAGAGAATCTGTCAGGTACGCGTGTAATTCGTGCATTTAACAAACAAAATGATGAGCAAAGAAGATTTGAAGATGCGAGTGAAGATTATACTCATACAAGTATCAAAGTGTCAAAAATTTCTGCACTGCTCAATCCAATTATTTATTTAATTGTGGATGCAGCAACAATTGCACTGCTCTATATTGGAGGAATTGAGATCAATATTGGAGGAATGACGCAAGGTGACATCATAGCATTGATTGACTACATTGCAATAATTACCATTTCATTGCTTTTGTTATCTCAAATAATAGTGATGTTCGTTCGAACTGTTGCGAGTTTACACCGAATAGAAGAAGTGAAGAAAACTACTCCTAGTATTTCAGATCCAATTAATGCACGAGAGTTCAAAAAATTCAATTTTGAAAATATACTAGAATTCAAAAATGTCAGTTTTAACTACTCTATGGACAACAAGGAAAAATCATTTATCAAAGACCTATCTTTTGAACTGAAACCAAAACAGACATTGGGCATAATTGGAGGAACTGGTAGCGGGAAAACGACTATTGCCAATTTGATTACCCGCTTTTATGATGTGACGAACGGAGAAATTTTATATAAAGGTAAAAATGTCAAAGACTTTACACTGGAACAACTGAGAAGAGAAATCAGCATTGTGCAACAGCGAAGCACGTTGTTTACAGGTAGTCTGCGTGACAATATGAGACTAAGAGATCAAAATGTCAGTGATGAAGAAATTGTTGAAGCATTAAAAATCAGTCAGGCATGGCAATTTGTGTCCGAGTGGCCAAATGGGTTGGATTATCAAATTATGGCAGGGGGCAAGAACGTCAGCGGTGGGCAAATGCAGCGTTTGACAATCGCTCGCGCGTTAATAAATAGACCAGAACTGTTAATACTAGACGATAGTAGCAGTGCGTTAGATTTTTTGACTGATTCAAATTTGCGAAAAGCTCTTAAAAAACTGGATAGCACGCTCATTATAATTTCTCAACGTGCAACTTCAATAAAAAATGCGGACTTGATAATAGTACTTGACAATGGAGATGTGGTAGGCATGGGTAAACATGCTGATCTTATGAAAAATTGTGAAATTTATAGAGAAATTTATGATTCACAAGCAAAATAGGAGAATATGAAAAAGAAAGGGTTCAAACAATTATTATCAAAATTATTGCCTTATGTTAGACCACATAAGATATCTTTTTATATGTCTGTTGTGTTTACCATATTAGCGATTAGTATAAATATGGCAATACCTATTTTTTCAGGTTTGGCGATTGACTGTATGATAGGAGTAAATGATGTAAATTTTCATTTGCTATATGAATATCTGATAATTATTTTGATAATGACCATATTAAGTTCACTTCTAGATTGGCTAGGAGAGTATAACATGAACATATTGACATACCGAACAGGACAGTCAATTAGAAATGCTATTTATCACAAATTAAACAATGTACCAATCAAATATATTGACAACAATTCACATGGTGATATCATGAACACCATGATAGCGGATGTAGAAAACGTCACAGATGGATTTTTAAGTGGATTCAAATCAATTTTATGTGGGATATTCCAATTGATCGTAGTCATGGTCATAATGTTAGTGTTGAGATGGTCGCTTGCGTTAGTGGTCATACTGGTGGCTCCGTTATCCTTATTGTTGGCGATAAAAATTACGAAAAAAAGCAAAAAACTGTATAGACAGCGTGTTGAGATTCAAGGAGATGTCAGTGGATATGCTGAAGAGATGATCACCAACATGAAGGTAATCAAAGCTTTCAATGATGAAGATGATACAGTGAGAAGATTCAATGAACTGAACAAAAAGTTGTATGTTTCAGGAGAAAAATCATCATATTATGCATCTTTAGCCAATCCAGCTTCTAGATTGGTAAATGGAATACTTTATGGTGTAATAGGTGTCATGGGAGCGTATTTAGCAATGAATGGCTTAAAAATCAGTAGAATTTCATCATTTTTAAGTTATTCGGATAATTTCACAAAACCATTCAATGATTTGACGAGTATATTTGCAGATTTGAATATTGCTATTGCCAGCGCAGGCAGGGTGTTTGAGTTGCTTGATGAAGAAAATGAAATTGACGATAGTTCGTTGCCTGTTTTGAAAAAATGTAATGGCGAAGTGAATATCAAAAATGTCGATTTCAGTTATTCTAAATCATTCAATTTAATAGAAAACTTGAATTTGGAAGTGAAAAAAGGAGAGCGTGTAGCGATTGTTGGACCTACGGGTTGTGGCAAAAGTACAATAATAAATCTCTTGATGCGATTTTATGATGTAGACAAGGGAAGCATCAAAGTGAGCAATAAAGACATTCGAAAAGTTACTCGTGCATCATTTAGGAGCTTTTATGGCATGGTGCTGCAGGAAAGTTGGCTTTATAATGCAAGTGTAAGAGATAATGTCGCATATGGTAAACCTGATGCAAGTATGGACGAAATCATTGAAGCCTGCAAAAAGGCAAACGCACACCAATTCATTGAAAAACTGCCTGACGGTTATGACACAATAATAACGGAGAGAGCGGATAACATTAGTGCTGGTCAAAAACAACTATTGTGTATAGCGCGAATAATGTTGTTAAAACCTCCTATGATGATTTTAGATGAAGCTACGAGCAATATTGATACTAGAACAGAGATGAAAATTCAAGAGGCATTAGACACCATGATGGAAGGTAGAACGTGTTTTATAGTGGCTCATAGATTGTCGACAATAGAGAATGCGGACACGATCCTTGTCATGAACAAAGGTAGCATAGTTGAACAGGGCAAGCATAAAGAATTGTTGGAAAAACGAGGCTTTTATTACGAACTGTTTAATTCTCAATTTGGAGTTTAATAAAAAAACTAAAATAAATGCATTTTAATATGTTTTAATCATAAAAAAACACGAAATTTCGTGTTTTTTATGATTTATTTATGAGATCTGAAAAGATTTTTTTGTTATCTTGCAATCTGACTTCGTCAGGATTTAGTTCTATTGCTTTATCTACCAATGACAATGCACGACGATAATCTCCCAGTTCATAGTAACACAGGGAAGCATAATCATAAGGTAGGCTGCCCCAACATTCAGGCATTGACATATAATTTATTTGTCTATTTTGGATTTTAAACATTTCGTTGAATATAAATGCAGATTTTAAAAATTCTTTTTCTTCAAAATATTTCACTGCCAATTCATAGTATGGTTCGCGCACATAATCTGCTTCTAAAATTGCAAGCAATAGGTAGTGCTCCTGATTTGCTCTGTCATTTTTGCATTTATAACAATTGGCAATATATCTTAAACTCGTTGCTCGTTCAATATCCCAAATTGCAGATGGCAGTTTAAGGTGACGAATGAACATGTCTATGGCTTTGTCATATTCTTTATGGAACATGTATTCGCGTGCTAAATAATGAGTGTTTCTATCATCATTTGGATTTTCTTTCACAGACAGTTCAAGCAAAGGTAGATATGAAGCACGAGATTTGTTATTATCGGCTTTATGATTCAATTGAACATTTGGAATATCTATTGTTTCATAATCTATGTCAGTTGTAGGTACAAGTATCTCATGCACTGGGTTTTTCCATTTGTATGCTTTGTTTTTATGAACCTTGTCAGCCATGAACACGATTCCTTCGCTTCCATCGGGATTGAAATTCCATGTGTATCGATATCGCCCTCTACCAACCTTGTCATTCCAGCAATCTTTAATGGCTTTGCTCCAATTAGGTTCAAAATATTCATCTATATCCACTGACACACAAATGTCAGCATCATCCGGGATCAGTTTCATACTGTCATTTCTAGCTTCGTCGAAACGAAAATTTTCATATTTTTTTTGTTTGACAATGACACCTAATTCTTTGAACTTTTCAAAAGTTCCGTCCTCACTTCCTGTATCTAGGACACAAACATAATCTGCTTCTTTAACTGAATTGTACCATCGATCAATGAATTTGATTTCGTTTTTTGCTATTGCATATACACAAATTTTTTTATTCATAATTTAATTTATGTAAAATTTTATTGAGATGTGAAATAAATAAAAATAGAAAATAATACATAAATTTTAATAAATTTATCGTATTTTATATAAAAAAATTAAAAAATTAGCAAGTATTTGACAATATTTTTTAATTTATTATAATTATTATATGTTAAATGAAGTTTTAAATGAAAACGAAAAGAAAGATTTGATAGATGAATTGCTTTCTATTTTGACAAAAGAAAATGAGCAAAAATTGCCCGAAAATTTGACAGATAGTGATAAGCGCTGGCTATTAAATAATTTGATGTTGATGCGCACTATGGGCTATCTTGATGAAACATTTTTGTCAAAACAGGATAGACTGTTGTCTAGTGAAAATATTGCAAAGGGAATAATAGAAGTTGACAATTTCAAATTTGAGAAAAATATGATGTTTTCAAACCTGGATATAACGCAATTAAAGACGGACGCGATAGTCATTTTTACTTCTAGCTTGTTCGGGAAATTATACAATCATATAAAGTGTATAGACAATACTATTTTGTTGAAAGGTGGACTTCAGATAAATGAAGATTTGGCATTTTTACTACGAGCATCAAATGGTTTGATTGATTATAGAGCGCCGTACATAGTTGAAGGGCACAATCTGCCAACAAGAAATATCGTAAAAATCATGCTGTCCGAATTGTATTCAGATTTTACTCAGATTGAAAAGGATAGATTAAAAGATTGTCTCAATAATTTATTTAAAATTGCTAAAGAAAATCAATGGAAAAGTATTGCATTTGAATTGTCTGAATTTCCTTATGGATATCCAAAAGATGTGATGAAGACGATCATAATTAACGAGTGTAAAAATTTAAACAAAATTTATAAAACGAAAATGAACATGATTTTTTCTGAATGAAATAAAAAATTGAGCAATTTACATGTATTTGAATATGTGTAAATTGCTGTTTTCTAGTGAAGTGATTATATCGTTCAGACAGCTTAGCAAAGAGGACATGGAATTACTACTAATTTTTTTATAATATTCTTTTTCTTCTTTGGTGTACCATTCTTTAACTTCTGAGATTGAATTGATTATTTTTTTTATGAAAGTGAACAAATTAAATTCGTTTATCTCTTTATTATATTCAATATTCAAATTGAATGTAGCGTGAAGATTGTCCATAATTTTTTCTATTTCGGTTTTGGTTTTAAGTATTGCAGTGGATATCAATTTATTATATTTTTTATCTAATCCAAAACATAGGTGTCTACATTCTTCAAGTGTAAAATACAACTTGTCAATTTGAGATTTGCGATTGAATGGCAAAAATTTTTCATATTCCGATTGAATCATTCTGTAATTATCATCATTCAAAATTGGGAAATCATTATAATTCATATTTAATTGTATGCAAGAAAAATATCTAATAGAATAAAATAAAAAAATATTTTAAATTTCAAAAAAAATAGAAAAATTCTATAAAAAATATATTAAAAATTGATATTTTTTGACATTTTTCTATTTTTTATTATTTATTTTCCTTTTATTTCATATTCATTGTTCGCTTTGTCAATAATTGTATAACCCAAGATATTTATTTCATCTCTTAATAGATCACTAGTTTTGTAATCTTTATTGATTCTTGCTTGTTTTCGTTCTTCCGCAATTTTGATGACTTCTTCTGGGATATCAATTTTTTCTTCTTTTACTTCGTTCAATTTCAAGCCCAAGAAGGCATCAAATTTCATAACTAAATTGTAGATATCTGCACTGTCAGGATTGTTCTTTAATGCGTCCCAAACTACTGATAGTGCAAGCGGAGAGTTCACGTCGTCTGCAACATATTCTTCGAATTTTTGTTCATATTCTTTTATTTTTGTTGAGTCGATTTTGTTCTTTCTGTTTTTATGCTTTAAAATTAATTTTTTCAAATTGGCAAAACTTTCCTTTGCATTGTTCAAAGCATCAAAGGTAAAATTTTGAGGTTTTGAATAATGGCAGGATAGATAGAATAGGCGCAATTCCATTGGAGAATATCCTTTTTCTTTTAGACTTTTCAATGTGTAAATTGCTCCCTTTGATTTACTCATCTTGCCACCGTCAAACATCAAATGTTCTAAGTGAAACCAAATATCTACTACGTTGTGCCCGCATTTTGCAAAATTTTGAGCAATTTCATTTTCATGATGGACAGTTTTGTGTTCAATTCCGCCGCCATGCAGATCAATGTGATCTCCTAAAAATTTGTTGCCAATCGTGCTACATTCAATATGCCAACCTGGGTAACCAACTCCCCATGGGCTATCCCAACGCTGAATGTGATTATCTTTGGCAATTACCCATAACACAAAATCAGCAGGATTTTTCTTTTCTTCATCGACTTCAATTCTGGCACCAAACTTTTTTTCATTTTGATTCATTCCACCAAGTTTTCCATAATCAGCAAATTTGCTTGTATCAAAATAAACTCCGTTTTTTGTGATATAGCCATAACCGTTATTTAAAATGTCTTGAATAAATTTTATTATATCGGGAATGACGCTTGTAGCGGGACAGATATGTTCTGGTGTTTCGATATTTAGTTCTTTCATATCTTCATAGCAGATATTCCAATAATATTTTGCAATTTCTTCAGGAGATTTATGTTCGCGTTTTGCAGCCACTTCCATTTTGTCTTCGCCACTGTCTTCGTCACTCGTCATATGGCCAACATCGGTAATGTTCATTGCGTGATTAATTTTGTACCCCAAATATTTTACTGCACGTCTAATGCTGTCCATAACGAAAAAGGCACGCATATTGCCTATATGCTGAAACCAGTATACAGTCGGCCCACAAAAATAATAATTCACAGTATTGTTGATAGGTTTGACTGTCTGTTTTTGTTTTGTCAGTGAGTTAAAAATTTTCAATTCCATATGTAATCCTTTTTTAGATTATTCAATTGTCAATTTATTATAATTGAAAAATTATTTGTTGTCAAGGAATTTATTTTGTTGTAATTTAATATTGAATTTAATCATTTCGATTTTGGTATTTTATAAAAAAATTAAAAATTATCAAAAAATGGATAAAAAATCTAATTTTTTAGCATTTATTATTTATTTTTTTAAATTTTTT
>CAMLYK010000033.1 GCA_946491735.1 uncultured Clostridia bacterium
AATAAAAATATCAAAAAAATTAATTTTTTATCAATTTATTCAATAATTTTTAAATTTTTATTGTAATTTTATAATTTGCAATAATGAATAAAATTTTTACATTTGATAAAAATACTCATAGGAGGACATATGAGTATAAAAAATAAAAAGTTGTTATCGACGATCGTTTATTATACTTTGATCGCTTTATCAATCCTAAGTGCAGGGTTCTTCATCTATGTTTTGATTGTACGAGATGTTGCAATGTGGAGCAGAGTCATCTATTTGATTTGGTCCGTGGTGGTAATTGCAGTTGCAATCTATGATATAATGTGTACAACATCACATAAGGGGAAATTAATTTCAGGTATAATAATCTATGTTCTAAGTTTGCTTGCAGTGATCATGTCATGCATTTTGTACTTTGTAAATGCAGGCATGGATGGTTTGGCTACTGACTTTTTCAATCTGTTCATATCTATATCAATTTTGGCATTGATGACAACAGGATATTTAATTGCAAGTTGGTGCGTAGGGGAAGCATTAGTTGAACATTCTAGTGCAGAAGACGAACTTGAAGATGAAATCAAATAGAAAAAATGACCGCTTGATGCTGGTCATTTTTTTGATGTAATTTTAAAATACTTATCTTAATTAAAATATTAAAGAAATTTTATTAGATAAGACCATTTTTTGAATTAAATATATTTTTTATAGAGTAAGACCACCGTCTACCGTAATTATTTGTCCAGTGATGAAATCTGCTTTTTCGCTACATAAAAATTCACAAATGTTAGCAATGTCGCTGCCTTGACCGGTTCTTCCTAGTGGGGTGCTATCTATCAGTGTTTTCTTTTCTTCATCTGTTAGGAATGAATTCATCTTGCCTTCTATCAGTCCTGGGCAGATTGCGTTGACTGTGATATTGCTATATCCTAATTCTTTTGCCAAAGACAAAGTAAAACTATTGATCGCACCTTTGGTTGCAGAGTATACGCTCTCCATACTTGCTCCAACATTTCCCCATATTGATGAGATATTTATAATTTTCCCATATTTAGCAGATATCATATGTTTGGATACATACTTGGTTAAAAGAATTGTACTTTTCACGTTGTTATCAAATAAAAAATTATAATCATCTAGAGTGACATCTTGGATTTGTTTTATCTGTGAAACGCCAGCACAATTTATTAAACAGTCGATATGTTTGTACTTTGAAATGATATCTTCAATCATCGCAGAGATGAGTTCATCATCAGTTAAGTCGCATTTGTATGAGGAAATTTCACATTTTTCCATTAATTCGTCCAAAAGATAATCAATCTTTTTTTTGCTATTATTGTATACCAAAATCAATCTATTGTCCTTTGAAGCGAATTTGCGTGCTATTTCACTGCCGATATCTCCGCTGGCTCCAGTAATTAAAATATTTTTCATATCAGTAGTATATCAAAAACAAGGTTTTTTTACAAACAATTTGCAAGCATAATTGATCAAATATTAAACGCGTATTGATATTTTAAATCGGTTGTTAAACTTGATTTTGTATCAAATCTTATTGACAATATACTAGCAAAATATTATAATAATTTATATGAAAAAGGTACTTAAAGTTGTAAAGATTTTGTTACTTGTGCTAATTGTCGCTGGAGCAATTGGTGGTACTTGCTATTTCTTTTATACTCGAATTAGAGCAAATGTTGATGTTTTTGATAGTTTTAGCACGTTTATATATGGAAGCAAAAAAGAAGAATTTGATGCAAAATTGAGTCGAGTTACAGAATTCACTGATGATAGATTTGATCTTGTTATAACCACGAATGACAAACTTGAAGATATTGCGATCAATTTGAATTATCATCTATTGAATGCGAATGACTATGATATTGATCAACATCTCATTGTCGATCTGATAAATAATGTGAATGAAGAACAGGATAGAGCGGATATTATGATAGACGAATATTTGATCAAAACTGATAGTGAATATTTTGATCGCGACACGGGTGCAAATGATTTGTATCAGCAGATGAGCAGATATTTTGTCAGCTTTTCAAATTTGTTGGACACAATTAATTCAGAATTAGATAAAACAAATATAACAAAAAATGCTGATGCAAAGTTCGCTTTGATTGATGTATATACAAATGTTTGTTCAAATACATTTTCAAATTTAGTAACAGATAGTTTGGGACTTAGACGAATTAGTAGTGCCAATAATATCAATTTGGTAAATCAATATATCAATTTCCAAAATGGTTATATCACTTCAACTGATACAAGTGACAACTTTTCGTATCAATCCAATCAATTCATACGTAACTATGAAGAATGTGATAAGGACGTTTTTGCAAACAATTTAGCGCAAAATGTTAGTAGCATAGTAAATATTGATGATAATTCTTCTAGTCTTGATAGAGCAGTTTATTATTTTAAAGGAGTTTTAAATATACAATAATGAAAAAGAGAAGGTTTTTAAGCTTAATACTATGTTTGCTCTTGATTCCAGGAGCAATGCTTTTTACTGCATGTGGAGAGGATGACGGGTACCGATTGTCTAATTTGTCTACAGATTTTTATAATATTGCTAACAGTTATGAAAATGTCAATTTGACAAGTGATGATAGAATCGAATTCGACTATTCAATTTATGTTTATGAAAACGAACAATATTTTACAAATGCTGTCAATTCGACTATACCATATAATAATTTGAATAATTTTTATAATCGTTTGTTTGATAATTCTTTGTCCTTTGTATACGAATATATTGATAGGTGTAGTACTGATGAATTGGATGTAGAAAGAGATAAACGTAATATGTTGCAGTACCGTTTGCAAGAATTTAATGAATCTTTGAGAAATGTTAGCAACAATGTCACTTTAGTAGCAGAGATTATGAGATTTAACATAAACGATTCTATTCTTGATAGAACATGCATGAACAGGTTGAAAAATCTATTTGATTCGTATGCTGATTTGTATCAAACTGCGTACAATTTGACGAGAGTGCTTTCTGATATCTATTTCAATTATGCCTTGACTGATTCTAATTTTGACTTTTCTAGCGTAGAACTCGATCAATTTGATGCTACGCGAGTGACCAACAATTTAAATAGCAAGATTGAAATGCAGATATCTAACCTTACACAATCGTATATTGAACTCCATGTCAAGGGCGGGGATTTGTCTACCAGATTGACTACAGACAACAATGGATTTGGCAGTGTAGACTCAAGTTTCAATGAATATCTCTCACAAGTCAGTCAAATTGATATAGATTTCAATTCAACAATTGGAGAATCTATCAACTTTAGTGCAAACAAACAAGCTTTCCATGAAGCATCAATTAAATTATACAATTTGCAGACATTATTAAATAATGAATATGAAATGTATAATCAAGCTTGCAATGACATTATATATATTAGAATTAGAAATGATTTCAACGCAACAACTTATGAATTGATATGTGCTGACATAATAGATAATCATTATTACCTCATCGAGCAATATAACGATACCTTAGTTGAGTTGCTTGATATTATTATGGAGAATTATAATGGATGACAAAGAATTTAGTGAATTGGCAGATCTGTTGTATCCAAACGTTAAAGATATAGAGTTTTATTTAAAAAAATATAAACCTAGAGATACTTTAGGAGAAGTTACGAGATTGGGACCTAGCCCGACAGGCTATTTGCATATTGGTCAATTATATCAAAGTTTGGTACATCGGCTGCTTGCGAACACCACGAATGGCATATTTTATTTGAGATTAGAAGATACAGATGGGAAAAGAGAAGTCGAAAATGCAGGCAATATTGCATATGAAATGTTGAAGTATTATGGACTGACGCCAGATGAAGGATATAGAGGGAAAGAAAAAGAAATTGGCGACTATGGACCATATGTTCAGTCAAAAAGGTCGGAGATATATCATGCTTTTGCTCATGAACTAGTAAAGAGAGGACGGGCTTTTCCTTGTTTTTGCAAACCGAAAAAAGATATTGAAGAAATTGAAAAAGTAAGGGACGAAGAGTTGGAACAATCTTCAGAGCTAAAACTTCATGACCCATGCAGGAATTTGTCTTTAGATGAGATAAAAGAAAAATTAAAAGCAAATCAACCATTTGCTCTTAGACTAAGATCAACGGGGGATAGTGAATGTACACACAAATTCAACGATGTCATAAAAGGTGAAAAAGATTTGAGAGAAAATGCAAGGGATGATGTATTAATCAAATCTAATGGAGTCCCAGTATATTCATTTGCTCACATTGTTGATGATACATTGATGCGCACAAGCATTGTTGTGAGAGGGCAAGAATGGTATCAGTCATTGCCTGTGCATATTGAAATTGCCAATGCTTTTGGTTTTGCACCTTTTAGATATGCGCACACTCCAAATATTTGTATACTGGATGATAACGGCAATAAACGCAAGATCAGCAAAAGAAAGGATGATTTTGCCGACGTCAGATTTTTCATGAAAAAAGGATATCCTGTAGAAGCAGTCTTGGAATATTTGTTGACTCTTCTAAATAGTGATTTTGAAATTTGGAGAAAAAATAACCCAGATAAATCTATTGAGGAATTTCCGTTTGAGATCAAAAAAATTGGTGTCACGAATCCATTATTTGATTTCTTAAAATTGAATGACATATCCAAGACAATCATATCAAAATATAGTGCGGAACAAGTTTATGAAAATTTGTTGACATGGTCACGCGATTGGCAACCAGAATGTACTCAAACTATTGTTGACAATAAACAAAATTTAATTGAAATTTTATCTCTCAACAGAGGTGGAGATCGTCCAAGAAAGGATATAACTTATTATAGTGAGATTTTAGATTTGTACGATTATGTTTTACCTAATTTCAGACCTAAACATCAGTTTGAATTGGGTCAAGTGAACAAAGATAAACTTATAGCATTTTTGGCTGATTATAATGATAATTATAAAGAAGTTGAAGACAATCAGACATGGTTTGAAAATTTGAAAAACATAGCTTATAAATATAATTTCGTGGACAACAAAACATATAAGCAAGATCCTCAAAGTTATTCAGGAAATATTGCAGATGCTTCTAAATTTGTTCGCATCGCGATAACGGACAGAACAGATAGTCCGGAGCTATATTCAATTATGAAAATAATTGGCATGGATGAATGTAAAAAAAGATTGAATTCGTTGATCAATATATTAAAGAAATAGTGATATTAAAAAATTGTAAAAAAAAACTATGGACACTCAGCTTGTCCATAGTTTTTTTGATTAATCAAATAATTGTGACATATCTACAGTGTATACAGTCGTTTCGCCTGACTCATCGATAACTTCAACTCTCCAGAATTTGTTTTCTGTGCTCAAAAGTCCGATTGTCAGAATGAAATCTTCACTTGTGTTATCACCTGATTCGAATGATTTTACTGAAACATCACCTTCTACCACTTCTCCTAATTGGTCATAGTTGTTTGCAACAAACCCATATTTGATTGTAGAATTTGCACTGAATTTTACATTCAAAATGACATACTTTTCTCCAACTCCTGCGACCCCCGCATAAAACGCTTCTGCCTGTTCTGCTGTCATGGTTGCTGGTGTGCCTGTAAGAATATAATTGTCATCGAATAATCTGGTCAATGTTATACTTGGATCATTTGTGAAATCAACATCCCCAAGGCTGGCAGTTTCGGTTAAACCTATCATAGGTTCAGTTTCTAATGTGTAATTTGCAGGATCAATGATGAATTTATAAATCCTTGTGTTTTCGAGTGTGCCATCAAAACTGATTTCAACAGTCATGGTTCGTACTGTGTTGTCAATGCCTTGATATAATAGATACGAACGAGAATCTTCACCTGAGGTAAAACTATCGTCATGTCTTACAACTTCTTGCTCATTGCCAGTGCCATAATTGTTGGTTAATGTAATGGTTATACCAGTTTGAGATTGATTGTTCCATGCTACTTTTTCGAATACTGGAGAATAAAATCTTATCAGTGCGAAGTTTACTCGTCCATCAGTGTAGCCTAATGAATTGGCAAGTTCTAGATTGTAAGGCACAACGCCAACTAATGTGAATACACCATCGAAGCCTGCTTCATAAGATTCATCCCAGAAAGTGCTTGTGGCATTATAAATTTCTTCACCTCTATTTCCTTCAAAATTTACAGTATATATATCCATTGATAATCCATAATAAGTTGGATCAATTATGAATTTGTATATTCTGGCATTTTGAGTTGAACCATCAAAACTGATTTCAACAGTCATTGTTCTAATTTGAGTATCAATACCTTGGTATAATAAATAGGTATTGTCATCTTCTCCTGAGTCCAATTCTGTATCATGAAGGACTTCAACCGTTTGATTGTCTGTGCCATAGAAATTTGTAATTTTTGCATAGAACCCTGAATTGTTGTCTGGGTTGTATGCAACTTTTTTAATATCAGAAGTAAATCTTATCAGTGCGAAGTTTACAAACCCCTCGTCATTGTCTATTGAATCGGCGAATTCTTTATTATAAGGGATTGCTTCTGTCAATGTGTAAACAGCATCAAAACCTTCCTCTGTGCTCTCTGTCCAAGTGGTGCTACCGACGTTGTAATTCTCTGAATCTAGATTCCCGCTAAAGCTGATATCATATATCTTACTTCTTTGAGTATCGTTGTTTGAATCATCTTTGCAGGCAGATAAAATGAATAAACTGGCAACAATAAATAACGCTACTAATAAAAATCTAGCAGTATGTTTTATCCTTGTTAAATTTTTCATATGCTTTCTCCTTTTTATTTTGATACATTAATTATAACTAAAAAAAATAAAGATTGCAAACATTTTTTAAATTTAGTTTATTTATTTTATTTTTTATTAATTAAAGAAAAAA
>CAMLYK010000034.1 GCA_946491735.1 uncultured Clostridia bacterium
ATTATAATATAATTTAAATATATTTATTAAAAATTATTTATTTTTTAATAAAATAAAAAAGTTGAAATTCATTCAACTCTTTTTATCTACTTATCTACATATGTTCATATTAAATGAAATTAAGTGCATATCCTAGAATTAGACTAGGAATCATTAGCATTGTAAATATGAACAAGTTTTCTTTCCAATTTTTATTCTGTTTAATCAATATAATTAAACCTAATCCCGCATTCACAGACAAACCTGCCACCAACGCTCCGAATGAAAGTCCTCCCATCAAAAACAGTTCTGTCAATACCACACTTGAAGCACAATTTGGTATCAAACCGATAAGCACAGCCAACAGCGGTTGCAGATACAGGCTATGTGACAAAAAGTTTGTAAGTGCCTCCTCTCCAATCCATATGTGAGTAATACATCCAAAGATAACATTGATAATCAAAATAAAAGCACTTATCTTCAAGCAATGCAGCAATGGATGCAACCAATCAAATGACTTACTTCTGACATGATGATGACAACAGCCTCCATGATCAATATTTTCTATTTCAACTTTTTCAAGATCTTCATGCTCGTGCACATGCTTTTCATCTTCTGAAGTATTTTCCGATACAATTTCATCTTGTTGAACCGACTCATTTTTTTCTATTGTATGACCATGTTCGTCATCAATTACTATTTCGTTAGCGACCACATTCAACTGTTCATTTTCTAAATTTTGATTTTCTTTTTTCTTCTTAAAGATTATCTTATATAGCCATATAGACAAATATCCAATTAAAATAGCAAATACAACTTTTACCCCAATTAGAGCCAACAACCACGGAATACTTGAGGGATTAGACAACATCAGCGGAATAGCCTCATCACTTGTAGCGATATATACCGCCAATAATGCACCGATTGAGACAGCTCGCTTTGTAAACAGATCTGTAGTCACGACAGAAAATCCACATTGCGGAATACAGCCAATCACCGCACCTATAACTGGACTAGCCCCTCCCTTGAGCCATCTATTGTTTTGAAACTTGATGGCATATTTGAACTCTACCAATTCAATCAGATAATATACAATGAAAAGAATTGGCAATAATTTTGCCGTATCCGTCAAAGCTTCTAATAAAACATGCCAATATTCTTCCATAATTCTCCCATTTCAATTTGTATTGAATAAAAATTCTTGCTATTGCAAGAACTTTAACCTATAAATCCACATTGATAACACACGCTAAATACAACAACTAATACGATAAATAGCAATACAATTTTTAAAAATTTCATACATGTATTATACACTAATATTTATTAAAAAGCAACCTATTTAATCAAATAAACCTACAACAAAAGCATGCTAAAATTGCACACGCCACATTACATATAAGAGCTATAGGAATCGTCAATAGTGTCTTTTTTACACTTGTGGAAGCAAAATAAATGCTGCTCACATAAAATATTGTATCACTACTACCCATTATGACACTAGCACACTTACCAATATAACTATCCACTCCATATGTAGAAAAAATATCCCTTAGTAAAACATATGCCGCATTTGAACTGAAAGGTCGAATCAATGTCAATTCGCAAACTTCAGGTGGAATTCCAATCAATTTGAACAGTGGAGACAAAAAATTGCACAAATATCCACTCAATCCACTACTTCTGAACAATTCAACAGCGACAAACATCGCTATTATATAAGGCATCAACGAAGCCATTAATGGAAGCGCACCTTTTGCACCATTCACAAAAGCTGAATAGGCATCAACCCCCTTGATCAATGCGAAAATCATTATAAAAGCAATCAATACTGGAATAAATAGATCAGCCATTTTTCTTCCGCCTTCTATATATGACAGCCACTAACAATATGCCTAAAATGGTAGGTAAAAATGTTGAAACAATGGTTGGCCAAAGAATACAACTTGGACTGACACTACCCGCAATTGCACGCATTCCAATCACTGTTGTAGGCAACAGTTGAATTCCTGTTGAATTTATCACAACCAGCATGATCATTGCGCGTGTTGCACGCTTGTCCCCCTTATCCAAGCCCTGCATCGCTTTGATTCCATATGGTGTGGCTGCACTGCCAATCCCTATAATGTTAGATGCGATATTTAAGCATATATTTTTTTCTGTTTCAGCATCCGTCTTGCCAAAAATATATTGCACTGGTCGAGATAAAATTTTGGATAGTTTATGACTCAATTTACAATCATCCATTACCTGCATTATCCCCATCCAAACCGCGTATATCCCTATAAATTCTATGCACATTGTGACACCCATTTTCGCAGCTTCCATCATTGTGCCAATCACATCAGACGGCGAAAAAATAGCTAACATTGTTAAGCTGGATATGATCATGACTATCCAAATTTTACTCATATTAAAATCTATGCAAAAATGTGAAAATAATGACCAAAAAGATATCTATAAACAGATATATTCAAATTAATTACACTTTCATGAAATAAAAAAAATCCACATAAGTGGATTAAATCACAATATTATAATCAAATGCTTCATATATTGCACTCATTATAGTTTCACATCTATCGTCAATAGTATCCTCATCTGTAAAACTGAATGCATTGGCACCAATTGCATATGCTTGGAATAAGAAACTTATTTGTTTGTTTTGGAATTCATTTCCCCATGTTGTAGGGATCTTCAAAGCATTTTCTTCAATCACAGTAATCAACTGATTATGTTCTGTTGAATATTGTGGTGTTGTGGTAATCAAACAACGGAATCTTGCCTCTTCTCCATCTCTATCTTCTGCAACGAACAAATAATCATACCAAATACTATCTTCATCTATACCTATATCAATCAAAGGTTTTGTATCATCCATTTCCTCTAATGGAGCACCAGTATCTAGATCATAGGCATTGACTTTGTATATAATTGATAAATATATCGGAGTATTGGATTCATTGACAACAATCAACGGTGTGTTCTGTAAACTTTGTCCAGACACATATACACCATTTGAAACCAAAATTTCACTAGAAGCACTCTCTCCCACTCCTGCTTGTAAACGAATATTCAAATTGGCCATCACAATTCTACCAGAAACTTTATTTGTGTTAGAACTGTAATATGCATAAACTCCACCAAAACAAGCTGTCAACAATAACAAAATAGACAATATTATTATTGTGATTGTTTGTCCGCTCATTTTTTTCTTAACCATATGTACCCCTATTACTACATAATTCTATAAAATAATATTCTATTTGTCAAATAAAACTAAAAAAAATATATAAATTTTATAAAATATTTATAAATATAATTTATCTGAATTTAGTTTTATTAATTTTTTTCTTTTTTAATGATTTGTTTTGTATACAAGCATTAGGTTTTAAAAAATTTAATCCTTTGAAATTTAAAAAACAAATCAATACAATTTTACGTATATTCAAAATATAAATTAAGATAAGATTTTTGTACAAAATATTTGATTTTTGTAAAATAATGTTTTATAATGATAATATGCTTAGTGATTTTACAAAAATGCCTACCGAATTGCTTACAAACAAAGTGAAAGTATGCATTTCAAAGTTAGGACTCAATGAAAGATACAATTCATTTGAATATTTGACAATGATACTAGTATATATGTTGAAAAATGATAATGATAGTATCGAAGCTTTTCGTGCAGCATTGACTTTAATTGAGGATAGATTCAAAATCGGTGAACGAACAATCTGCTATGGTATCAACAAGTTATTCAAAATGTGCAACAAAGAATTAATTCAATCCAAAGTTCAATATCAACTTTCTAATAATAGTACATTAAATAAAATACGTGTGCTTAAAGCTTACGTATATACTACCTTAAGCAATGTCCATAACTAAATAATTTTTTATTATATAAATAAACTCGCAACAACTCGGCTTTTCTTCTCGCGACCAAAACATTACGAGTTTATTTTTTAATCTATAATCCCATAATACATTTATAATATTGCGAATATCACGTTCTATAGTACAATCATTTTTATCATATTTTTTCGCAAGCATTGGATACACCTCGCGCGAAAATGACCTTACCACTTTTGATTCATTGATCAGTTGATCCAAAATATCAACCAAAAAATAAAAACCCGTATATTGATTTGTGATTCCCAATTCATTCATTTTAGCAATCACATAATAATTGTGTGCGACCAAATCTTCATATCTTAACGACTTTTTCATACCTTCCCCTTGCATAATAACAATATCATTATTTTTTATGCAAGTCAAACATTTTTGTACAAAATTCTTTATTTTTGTACAAAAATGTTTTATGAAGGTAAAAAATATCAAAAAAGGTATATTAATCTATACCTTTCATTGTTAAAGAAATCCTTTTTTTCTGCAAATCGACTGACAAGACTTTTACTTTCACCTTTTGACCAACTGTCAAAACTTCACTTGGATGTGAAATATAACTATTGCTGATTTGAGAAATATGAACAAGACCGTCTTGGTGTACTCCAATATCTACGAAAGCTCCAAAATCGATAACATTTCTAACCACACCGTCTAGAATCATATCTGGCTTTAAATCTTCCATTGATAGAATATCACTTCTCAATTCTGGCAGTGGCATATTATCACGAATGTCCCTACCTGGTTTTGACAATTCTGTGACAATATCTTTAAGAGTAGGCACGCCCACACCTATTTCTTCTGCCACTTTACTCTCCCCTTTGTTGTCTATAAGGCTAGGTAAAATGGTCAACCCACCTTCTGCTATCTGAGCATCTGTTAAATTGAATAATTTTAATAATTTTTCCACGGCATCATAGCTCTCTGGATGGACTGCAGTATTATCTAAAATATTATCTCCGTCCGTTATGCGCAAGAAACCTGCACACTGTTCGTATGCTTTTGGTCCCATTTTTTTGACTTTCAAAAGTTCGTTTCTATTATTAATATGTTTAACTTGTGAACGGTAATCCACTATATTTTCCGCCAAACTACCTGAAATCCCTGATACATAGCTCAACAAACTGACAGATGCAGTGTTTAAATCCACTCCGACACTGTTGACGCAGTCCTCTACCGTATTATTGAGCACTTCAGTCAGCCTGTTTTGAGGCATATCATGCTGATATTGACCCACTCCAATAGATTTGACATCAATCTTTATAAGTTCAGCTAATGGATCTTGTAGTCTACGTGCGATAGATACCGCACTTCGCAAATTCACATCATAATCAGGGAATTCTTTTGCAGCAAGTTTTGAAGCACTATAGACTGAGGCCCCCGCTTCATTTACCATTGCATAATTCACTTTCCTAGGACAAGTCTTAATAAGATCCGCCACTAAAATTTCGCTCTCTTTGCTCGCAGTACCATTACCTATAGCTATGATGTCTACATTGTTTTTTACTATCATGTCTGTCAGTTTCTTTTTGGCTTCTTCCACCTTGTTTTGAGGCGGTGTTGGATAGACAACCGCTGTATCTAAAACATCTCCCTTTTTGTCAATTACAGCAATCTTACAACCATTATAATAGCCCGGGTCGTATCCCATGATGATATTATTTTTTAATGGTGCTTGTAACAATAACGGCTTTAAGTTCACTTCAAACATTTTTATCGCTTGTTCATTCGCTCTGTCTGTCAGAGTTGTTCTGCATTCGCGCTCGAGCGATGGAAATAAAAGTCTATCATAACTGTCTAGGATAGTTTCATCCATAATTTCGTTTGTATATTCGCAATCTTTTTTATACGCTTTTTCAATTTCGCTGATTGTCAATTTGGGATTGATTTCAATGTCGACTTTCAAACACTTTTCTTTTTCTCCGCGGTTCAATGCTAAAATTCTATGACTAGGAATTTTAGCCACTTCTCCTGAAAAATCTTTGTAATTTTCATACGTTTTATTTTCATCCGCATCTTCATTCCACGCCGCTTTGATCTGCGCTTTTTTAGCGATGATATCACGCAATGTCTTTCTCAAATTTGCATCATCACTGATTCGTTCAGCAATAATATCCTTTGCCCCAGCGATCGCCTCATCCTCACTGTTGACACCCTTTTCTACATCAACATAATCTTTTGCATATTCAATAACTGGTTTAGTCAAATCTTGAGCCAAAATTATTTCTGCAAGAGGTTCCAATCCTTTTGCAATTGCAACTGTGGCACGTGTTTTACGTTTTGGTTTATATGGTCTATAAATATCTTCAACTTCGGTTAGTGTCAAAGCATCTGCGAGTGCTTTTTCAATCTCCGGTGTCCACTTTTCTTGTTCTCGAATGACTTTTTCAACTTTTTCTTTTTCTTTATTCAAATTTCTTAGATAGTTCAATCTATCTGCAAAATCTCTAAGAACTTGGTCATCACACGCACCATGCATCTCTTTTCTGTATCTAGCGATGAAAGGAATAGTGTTGCCTTCGTCTATCAGATTGATAATATTCTCTGCATAGACTTCTTTCAAATTAAATTCGTAAGCTAATTGTTTTTGTAATTCCATAATATTTCCTTTTAAGTATAAACGGTGTAATTATATCAAATTATTTAAATTTTTCCAAACATTTTTTAAACTTAATATAAATAAAATGATAATTAAATGACTCATTCAATTTTTTTAATATAAAA
>CAMLYK010000035.1 GCA_946491735.1 uncultured Clostridia bacterium
TTGGCGCCCCGAGTAGGGGGAGTAGCGTTAAAAAACATACCAAAATTGGTATGTTTTAGCGTCACGAGTACGAGTGTTTACACGAGTTGGCACCGTAGGTGGAACCTTGGTTCGAGCCCTAAATAAAACAAAAAAAGACTGCAAAGCAGTCTAACTGGCGCCCCGAGTAGGGCTCGAACCTACAACCTATCGGTTAACAGCCGAGTGCTCCACCATTGAGCTATCGAGGCATTTTGACAACAAATTAATTATACAATATAATTAATCCATTGTCAACAGATTTTAAAAATATTTTTTTATTAGTGGAACAGTTTTATTTATTTCAAATAAATCTTCTTTATCTATTACTTATTTTATTATACAAATAGTTGTCGTTAAGTATGTGCAAATAATTCATTTTGGTCAATATTGTATTTATTTCTGCTCTAAATGTGTCCAGGATTGTTTCGTCCTCTTCCGTTCCGGTAAATATGAAATCACTCATATTATATGTATATACGTTTTTGCAAAACATACCTCCAGTATTTGAATAATACACTACCATATCTGTAGGCTCGCCATCAACGTAGTAGATATAATCAGCTGGTCTAAATAGCGAGTGACCAATATACAAGTTTTCATTAAAACTTACACCTAACAAATCAAAGATAGTAGGAATTATATCGTAAGCAGAACAAAACCTTGTGTTCACAGTATATTTCACATCGTCCGGTTCGTTCTGAGTAGAATTATATTCTTTAAGTCCTGGACTAGAAATAATCATAGGTATGGTATTTAGTTCAATACTTGAATAATCATTCTCGTCAATACCCTTCACTCTGTTTGACAATTTATTATAAAACGAATAATGATCTGAATATAAAACCAAAGTTGTCTCATCGTAAATGTTATATTCTTTCAATTTATCTATAATAACACCTACTGCTTCATCCAAACCCATCACGCCACATTGATAATAAACTAATTCTTCACATAGAGAAGGATCAGTTTCCGCATAATTTGCTAAAACATTTCCATACCATTCTGTAGGAGTCAAATCTTGAGGATCAGCATTTTCATCTTTTAGTTCCCAGCATCTTGTATCTTCATTAAATATACAATCATCCTCTCCCCATCTAACATAATTTTGATATCGCATACAGTCAACTTCATTCTCATTATTCACATACGATCCATGCGACGATACATTCAAATAAAAGGTATAAAATGGTCTTTCATTATAGTCAGTAGGGATAATATAATCTATTGCATTGCGGACGAAATCTGCTTCCGAATCCCAATGATCCCATTCAAGTTGATCTCCGGTATAGACAGGATTTCCTTCAGAATCAAGAACATTGTCTTTACCTATGACATTTTCAAAGCCTAAATTTGCATGAGTCTTATCTCTATCATAAAATGAAATAATATGCGAATGAACATAACTTGTATTATAGCCTAGATTAGATAGCACTCCTGGCATTGAATAGTTAAATGCTTTCAAAGTGTTACCATAATTATTTCCCGCAATATCAGACAAGTTTTCTCCAACAGGATAATTCCCTAAAATGCCATAGCCTTCTGAATAATTTGTTTTAGATTTAGAAAAGAAATTTTTAGCAATCAAACCATCATTGTCAACATTTTTATTATTCGTATCAGTCAAATAATCTTCGCCATAAATTAAAGAATATATATTTGGAGTCAACTCATATGAAAGATTGTTAAAATTTGGATCATAATTGCCATCACCAAAACAAAACCATTCCAGCGATTCCATCATAATAACAATGACATTATTTCTCGAATCTACTCCGAACACATCACTATTGTTGTACATATTGCCTGAATTAAAATAATTAATTGTCGCATTTTGAATTTCATCATCAATTTTATCATTCAATCCCAACAGCAAATTTGTAAAATAGCCATACGAACCAAACTTTGAATAACTGCTGTATTTCATGAAACTGGTGTTCATCAAAAAAGTATCGCTGGAAACATAGTCCGAACTGCTAATACGTGCCAAACTATTGATATAAATACGCTCGTCAATATAATATGTACAAACAAAACACTGAATAGCCAAAATTAATATAACGTTGAAAATCGAATAATGCTGTCTAATTTTTATCTTATCTTTTCTACATTTTTTCAACATTACATAACCAATAATGGTAATTGCAATATAGACCAAGCAAAGTTGTAAAATAACAGAAAAATATATGAAATTGCTAGTCATCGCAGCGCCCGCTTCATCAATTAAACGAATCATATCAATTGTGAAAAGATCGCCATAGATCATATACAATGAATAGTTGACATATATCATAATCGTTTGGAAAAGTAAAATAATAGTGTATACTACATATTGAGCAGTGAAATTTGGTATAATAAATACAAGTATCGCAATAAACATAATGATGGCAAAATTGTATCCAAAATATTCTGGCATAATACCCATACCTAGAACATGAAAAGTTACAGCTTCTAAAATCAAAGCTCCACACACAAAATATAAAACCATCATAAGTTTACTAAGAACAGTTTTTAGCATTTAAACAATTATATAATTAATCAAAAATTATGTCAACATTATTTTTAAACTTGAAATGTTTTACATAAAATGATATAATATTATTATGTTTAATTGGATAAAAAATAAACTCAGTCCTTTAATACCCGATGATATACAAAAAGGCATTATGACCTCAAATTTTTGTACAGTTAAAATTGGAGAAAAGATAAGCATTCCTTCAAATATCCACTGTTTTATCAATTACAAAGATAAAAACTATCTTCAAATTGATGAAGGAGATCACGTTTTAGATGAAACTAACTTGTCCGAACTGTGCAACAAACAAAGAAGATCAAAGAAAAAATTAAAAAAAATTAAAATGGATTTGTATTTTGTAAACACCAATCCTTTTGATTTCTCTTTTAAATACAAGGATAAAGTAGAGATTAATAATCGACTGGCAAAATTAATTTTTACAATCAAATATAATTGCAATGTGGAAGATTATAAAAAAATATTTCAATCTATTTTAACAATAATTCCCGATCCAGACCCTGCCAGTAGTTCAGTTTTGATAAATGATTATTTGAAAGAATATTTGATCAGTTATTTTTTAAAAAAAGACTTGGAAGACATTAAATTATCGGAAAACATGAAAACTGATATCAATAATAAAATTACAAAACTTCTGAAAAAAATTGGACTTAAATTGAACTCATTAGAGATAAAAATTGAAGAAAAAACAAAGAATAATTACAATATAAATCAATCAAACACTCGAGTGGGCTTTTTTGATGATTTTAATTCTCAACACAGAGAAGAAAATAAAGGTGATGAAATTAAAGAAAAAAATATATCAGAAAAGGTTGACCAAAACTCACAAAACAAGTATACTAATTTGAGTCAGAATGATCTTGAAACAAAGAATGCTGAATTGAATTCTGACACCATTTGTCCTAGATGTCAAAATAGGGTCATAAAAGGGTCAAAATACTGCCATAGATGTGGCTATGAAATAAATTAGGAGGGAAAATGAAAAAGTTTAAAAAAACTGATATTATAGCTTATGTATTAGAAAATCATGAAAATGCAGAAGAAATATTGACTAAATTTGGTTTTCATTGTATCTATTGTCCAGCATCACAAATGGAGACTATTGAAGAAGCCTGCATTGTCCATGATATAGACGTAAATGAATTATTGAAAGCCTTGAATTCATAGTAAATATCACATTTATAAAAAAATAAAAGAGCTATTGCCCTTTTATTTTTTCTTATTTGAGATCCTTGAATTTTTTTCTAATTCTTTTTTTGTCTCTTCAATTTTTGCGCTTTCTTTAGCGATTTGATCGTCTATTTCTTTCAAATAAGCATCAATATCACTGATCTGTTCTCCACCATTGGCAGTGGCTTCTACCTTTCTTGGCCTACCACGTTTTTTGCCTTGAACCTTGCTAGATTGCTCAGCGCTATCTGCATTAATTTTTGCGTTTGCTTCCTTTCTAGGTCTGCCCACTTTTTTCTTAGTGTTTGAAGTATTTGAATTCGTGGTTACGTCTTTTTTCGGTCTACCTCTTTTTGCAACCTTAACTGGTTTTTCTACGGCCACATTTTGTGTGTTTTCCTTTCTTGGTCTACCACGCTTTTTAGGTTCGCTTGCGACATTTTCCGTTTCAACTATTTTTTTAGGTCTGCCACGCTTTGCCACTTTCTTCTGTTCCGTTTGAGAAGTTTTTTCTTCTAAATTTTCACTTTGAATATTATCTGAAGCTATTGAACTTGTTTGCTCTTTTCTTGGTCTGCCACGCTTTTTAGCAACCTTAGGAGTTTCTTCTTGTTTCTCTTTTCTTGGTCTGCCTCTGCGTTTTACCTCTTTTGGAGCCTGTTCGCTTTCATCTACGACTTTTCTCGGTCTGCCTGCTTTCTTTGCTGGTTTGCTTTCATTATCTTGAACGGTGAAGACATTTTCTGAACTTACAATACTATTCTCTTCCCCTGTAGTATCGTAATTTTCATTTTGGTTATCTGCTTGCACTGTATTATCAACATCTGTATCATATGATTCACTCTGTTCGCTTGTCACAGAATTTTCATCTACATAATCTGTATCATTTTGTTGAGTATTAATATCTTGGTTATAGTCAGGTTCTACATTGTTTGTCTGTTCTAAATCATTTTCATCATTCTGCACTTGATCAATGTAATTAAACTGTACATTGTCTTGATAATTTTGATTATTGTCAACAAATTGATTGTTTGTCTGCTGATCATATTGAGGGTATGATGCTTGCTGATTGTCATAACTTGGTTGATACTGATTGTTTACTTGCTCATGTTGATCCAATTTTTCTGACAATGCTTGATTTTGTTTATAAATATTATCTAGTTCTTTATCTTTAGAGACAATAGTTTCTTCCAAATTTTTAATTTCTTGTTTTAATTTATCTTTATTTTCTTTTTCGCGCTCTTCAACCGCTTTCATCGCTGCATCATAGACTTTACCACTGTATGTGTCAAATTCGCTCATCATACCTTTTTCAAGAGTCTTACGTGCATCTTTAATGGCATTTTCTACACTGGTCAATTCTGTTTGATAATTTTCAAGCAATTTTTTATGTCTATCAGTGGCAGTATCATAATCACGCTCGAGATTTCTTTGACGATCCAATTCTTGTTGCTGTTGTTTTTTCAAATAGTTAGCCTCAATTGTAGATGACACATCTTCTAGTTGAGTTTTGAAATTGTCAAAGGATTCCTTACTTACCTGCATCTGACGCTGATACTCTTTCGTGATTTCCCTGAAATTCATTTCCTCTTGAGTGATATCAGAATTGATTTGTTCCATATCTTGCATGTATTTTTTACGTTCTGCAATATAGTTTTCTGCTTCCTGCATGGCTCGCTCTAAGACTAATGAACTTTCAACTCCTGCCTCGTCAAAATTAAATTTCTCATGCTCGACATTTTTTAATCTAGCACGCTCCAATTCTTTTTTCTCTTCTTCAGCACGTTTCTGTAAATATGCATAAAGAATTGGAATACCCTTTTTGATCTCATTACGATCAAACAAAACTTCATAGTCCACATATTCAGGCAATGTCTGTGTCGCCTTGTCAATGTTGACCTCAAAGTATTGATAGTTTTGATATAGATCACTTACTATTGCATTATGTCTGAGATCTAGGAAAATAGTGACAATATAATTCAACAGCAATATCAAAATAGGACATAACAACACGCGTTGCAATACTAAAATCAAATCTAGATCTTGAGAAAATTCATACGAGAAATACAAATTCAATAATATGCACGCAAACACATAAATATATGTAAGGATATTCATGACAGTGATATCACGCTTGTACGAACTGTTTTTTATAGGGGTGGACACACATATATCAAATGACATATAGTGACTAGCCTTATCTTCTCTATAAAGGACGAACTGTTGCCATTGTTTTCTCAATTGTTTAGGCACTTTTCTAGACTTCATTTTGTTGTTGAATGCAACTAAGTTTTCATCTGTGATTTGAGGATTGTCAATAAAGTAACTATTGAACATATCAATTGCCTTAATCAATCTCGCCTCATAAGCACGAGATGTGGAAATAATAACAACTAAAACAGTGAATAAAAATAATGAACCAAAAATAATAAAAATTATATTATAGTTCAAATAATTTTTCAATGAGCTAAAAAATGTATCAACTTCATTAAAAATATTCATAAACACCCCTTAAATCAAAATTTTATATAATTTGACATTTATCTACAATGTTATTATAACACAAAGAATAATTAATTACTAATATTTTTTAAATATTTTTTAATTTTTTTTATATATTTTTTTATTTATTTTTTCGTTAAATTTCAGTTCGTATAATTTAATTTCGGAAATTTTAAGTTTTTTTTAAATATATCAATATAAAGACAATAT
>CAMLYK010000036.1 GCA_946491735.1 uncultured Clostridia bacterium
AAGGAGTTGCCCTGGGGCTTTGTCTTCCTAAGACCGCTTGGCCTCCGACTTTTTGGTAAAATTTGAATAATTTTTATACTTGACAATATTTGAGTTTACGTTTATAATCATTTTAACATATGAGGAAATAATAATGGATTCAACGAAAAAAAATATTTTAGTCAATATCAATAAAGGTTACATAAGACATTTTTTGGCAATGATAAATTCGCTTGCAATTAATAATGCGGGCAGTCAGTTTGACGTCTATATTATGCATACTGACTTGAAAGACGAAGACAAGGGATATATTCGCACCATGACTCAAGCGAATATCAATCCTATTTATATATACATGGACAGCTCTTTGTTCAAGGGTGCACCAAAAGTTAAGCGCTATCCATATGAAATTTATTATAGAATTTTTGCTCCAATTATGCTTCCTGAGAGTGTGGATAGAATTTTATATCTAGATTCAGACATGATTGTTCACAACAATATTGACGAATTATATAATATGAATTTTGAAGGTAATTATTTTATTGCATGTACTCAGATCCATAGTTTTATGCAGTGGTTTAATAGGATACGTTTGACCGTTGGCAAGGATCATTATTATATCAATACTGGCGTAATGGTAATGAACATAAAAGAATTGCGTGGAGTAATTGACACAGATAAAATCTTCAAGTTTATAAAATCTAATGGCTGGAGAATGTGCTTGTACGATCAAGACGTTATTTTCAAATTTTTTGGAAACAAAATTCGTCTAGTGGATCCAAGATTTTACAATCTTTCAGATAGATATATAATGTTTTATAATATGCGCAAACCAAAGCACAAAATTGATGCTGATTGGGTAGCTAACAACAATGTGATTATTCATTATTTAGGGAAAAATAAGCCTTGGAAGGATAATTATAAAGGAATTTTGAAAAACTATTATCATACATACTCAGTGAAGAAATGAAGAAGTTATTTAAGATTATTTTTAGCAGAATGACGTTGGTTATAATTGCAATTATTTTGCAACTCGGTATTTCCATTTTGCTACCATATATAATCAATCATTTTTATCCAATAGTATTCAATCATTATTATATTCAGATTGATTTAATTATCAATATTATAGGTATTATCCTTTTAATTCATATCATCAATACTGATATGCATATAGAGGGACAACTCACTTGGGCTATTTTGTTATTAATGGCTCCAATTTTTGGCATTATTGTCTATTTTCTGTTTGTCAGAAGACGTCCACCAAAAAGACATAAAAAATTCTATGACAAGGTGGCACAAGAAATTAAACAATATCAAGTAAAATATAAAGAAGAAGATGAAACACTAAAACAAAATCTTGGTCAATATTATGGTCAGTTCCAATATATATATAATGCAACAGGACTAAAAACATACGACAATACTGATGTAAAATATCTGCGTTTGGGTGAAGTATTTTTTGCTGAATTATTAGAAGAACTTCGTTTGGCAAAAAGATATATATTTATGGAATACTTTGTGATTGAGCAAGGTGAAATGTGGAATGCCATCTTGAGCATTTTGCGAAAAAAAGTAAAAGAAGGCGTTGAAGTGCGAGTAATGTATGATGATTTGGGCACGATCAATAAACTACCCAACAATTTTGCTAAAAAATTGAATCAAATGGGTATCAAATGTGTCAAATTTAATTCATTCATTCCAATCATGTCTGCCGTGCATAACAATCGTGACCATAGGAAAATGACAATAATTGATGGTAAAGTGGGATTTATCAGTGGTTTAAATATTGCGGATGAATATATAAATGTAAAAACTTTGTATGGGCACTGGAAAGATTCTGGACTAAAAATTACTGGCGATGCTGTAAAAAATATGCTATTTATGTTTTTGCAATTATATGATGTTCAAAATCAAAAATTAGAAGAATTTGGTTCATATCTACCTAATGAAGTGACAGCAGTGAAAGCCAGCGGATATGTATGTCCATATGGTGATGGGCCAAAATATTTTTATGATGATTACGTGGCAGAAAATGTTTATTTGAATATAATCAATCAAGCACAAAATTATATATGGATTACAACACCATATTTAATTATTGATAATAAACTTATGAATGCGCTTTGTTCAGCGGCGAAACGAGGTGTTGATGTTAGGATAATAACTCCGCATGTTCCTGATAAAAAAATTATTTTTAGTTTGACTCGTTCAAGTTATAAACCATTGAAAAAAGCAGGAGTAAAAATATTTGAATATTCAAAAGGTTTTATTCATTCAAAACAGGTATTATGCGATGATGTTTTGGCAATAGTTGGTACTATTAATTTTGATTATAGAAGTTTGCTTCACCACTATGAGTGTGGAACTTTGATGTATAAAACTGATTGTATAAAGGATATGAAACGAGATTTTGTACATCTCTTTACAATATCAATAGACATGAAAGACTTCAAACAAAATGCATTGGTTCGTTTAATGTGTGCCATGATGAAAATATTTACACCAATGCTATAAAAATTTATTAAAAATTTGTATTATTTATTGACAAATAAAATTAATGTGTTAATATATCAATATAAAGGGAGTAGTCACATTGTGAACCAATGTCTGCGAGGCGTCAATACGGTATATCCCGCTTCGTGGAGCAAAGATATTTGTAGACAAGACTTAAAAAAAAGAGTCTTGTCTTTTTTTGGAGGTAATCACGATGTAAGAATAATTTTTTCATCTTAAAATAATTATAAAAAATTAAAATTAAAAAGGAGAAAAATTATGGGATTAATTAGAAAAATGTTGGGTGGCAGTTTGATTGCTTTGGCAATTTCATCTGTGGCAGTACCACCTTTTTGTTGTTGTGAAGGTGTAAGAATATACCGTGATGGACGAGAAGAATATTCAAAAAGTGAAGAATATGCAGTTATTGAATTGAATACAAATCAAGAGATTGAATATTTAGAAGGAAAATATATATCTGCACAAGGGGATTTTTTAAATGGTAGAATTAGTGCAACAGAATTAGCTTCAATAAAAGCAGAGTACGAAGAAGCTATAAGCAAAAAGGAAACACTATTAGAAGATTCATACAAAAATACCGATATTGAATATTATAAAAGTAAAAGGGAAAAAGGAAAAAATTTAACATATTCGATTATTGGAATGGCTCCCGCAGTAATAGAGTTTGTGGCAGGAATGTTTGTGTGTTCTGACCCTGATTAAATAACTACGGTTTATAAAAAAATTCGCCAACTTATTTGGTGAATTTTTTTATATTTATTTTTCAATTTTAAGTAAATAAAATGGATT
>CAMLYK010000037.1 GCA_946491735.1 uncultured Clostridia bacterium
TTTTTAATAAAAAATTAATTTAAAAATTAAAAAAATAAATAAAAATATTCTAAAATATTAGAATATTTTTATTTTTTATTATTAAAAATTATTATTTTCTTTTTTTATTTGATTTTTGTCTTTTTGCTTTGCTACGATTTTGATTTGAAATTTTTGATTTTTTATTTTTCTTTTTAATTACAAAACTACCTAATGAATTTTTTTCAACTCCTACCAAATCAAAATCGATTTGACGCAATCTTGTATTGGCGTTTGCAACTATAACTTTAACCGAATCGCCAATTGTAAAATGATGATTGTTCCCTTTCAGCGTCATTGCCATATCATCGTAGACATATTCATCACTTGGCAGATCTTCCAATCTAACCAGACCTTCAACACTATTATCCAGTTCCACAAATATGCCAAACTCTTGCACTCCGGATACTGTACCAACAAACTGCTGCCCAATAAACTTAGTCATATACACTGCTTTTTTGTAATCGTCCACTTCCCTTTCTGCTTCGTCGGCGATTTTTTCTGTTTCACTGGATTGTTCGCTTGCACGTGCCACAATTGATTGATATTTCAATTTTAAATCTTGAATTGGCACTCCATTCAAATGATTTTTTATTATCCTATGAATCATCAAATCTGGATAGCGCCTAATTGGACTGGTAAAATGACAATAATATTCACTAGCCAAACCAAAATGGCCTAAACAATTTGGTGTATATTTTGCTTTCATCATAGATCGCAAAATTAGCTTTGTCAAAGTTGTTTCACTTGGATTTCCTTTGATAGATTCAATTATTTTTTGATAACTGACAGGTTTATCTCCGTCAATCTGTAGTTGATTAGCGACCCCCATGTTCTTTAACATATTTGACAGTCGCAAAACTTTTTCACTATCTGGCTTTTCGTGAACACGATAGACAAACGGAATCTTCAAATCAAAATATCTTTTAGCCACGCATTCATTTGCCAATATCATCAAACTCTCAATGATTTCATGAGCTTCATCCTGCACGCGCTTTTCTATACTGACGATTTCACCCACCTCGTTTTCTAAAATATAAGGTTCTGGAATATTCATCCTGATTTCGCCACGATTATGACGCTTGACAAGCAATTTTTTTGAAATATCTCGATAGCACAAAATATCTTCATACACATCTTTGTATTTGTCTATCAACAATTGGTCGTCTTCTAAAATATTTTTTATCTCAGTATATGTCATTCTATGTTTGCTATGGATAATGCCCTCAACAATCCTATAATCCAAAACTTCACAATCTTTATCCAAATCGATTATTACAGACAAGACCAAACGATCTTTACCCTCACTCAGTGAGCATATACCATTTGATAATTCTTTTGGTAGCATTGGTATTACTTGATTCGAAAAATATACGCTAGTGCCACGCGCGTACGCCTCTTTATCTAGATATGAATTTTCTTTTACATACTCTGCAACATCTGCAATGTGCACATACAGTCTATAGCCGCCGTTATCCAATTTATCCACCGCAATCGCATCATCAAAATCTCTAGCATCTTCTCCATCAATAGTTATAACACGTTGCAAAGTAAAATCCTCTCTATTTTTGTAATTGCTTTTATTTACCGTCTGAGAGAGTGCCTTTGCCTCATTTAAAGTTTTCAAATCAAACTGTTCAATTAGATTGAATGATCTGATGATTGACAATTGTTCAGCTTTTGGCGAATTGGCAAGACCCAAAATCTCGACAATTTTGCCTCTCACTTCGGACAATTCAATTGAATTCAAATCAAGTTCAACCCAAACTTTTTCATTGTTTTTGGCATTTTTACTATCATTTTTATAAATTCTAATCTGAGGTAATTTGTCATCATCTGGGAAGACTACATTTTTACTTTTCCCAACGATATAAGTTCCTACTACATGTGTGGTATTGTGCTTGAGCACCTTTACGACCTTTCCTTCAATTTCTTCGCCGTTCTTCCGACTGATAATCTCAACCAAACAATCATCTCCATCATACGCACCATTCACTGCATATGCTGGTATGAAAAAATCTGGATATCCATCAACTTTTGCAAACCCGTATCCTTTTCTATTGATAGTTATTTTAGATTTAAAAAAACCTTTATCTGCTGAAATTGAAATTTTGTTTTGTTCATCCAAGTACAGTGTACCTTCATGAATCAATGAATTAATTTGATTTTTTAAATCGGTTACTGCTTCTCCCGTAATTTTTGACAATGCCTTACTTAGAGCATCCATTTTCAAATATATCAGTTTGTTTTCTCTAATTATCTTTACTATGTCCATATATTTATTTTATCAATTTATCAAATAAATAACAAATCAAATAATATAAAAAAACGGTTTTTTAGTCAAGCAATTTTGAAACTAGCGGTATTTTTAGAGAAAGAAAAGAGTATAAATTAAGTTTTATCTTAAAATATACTCTTTTTCTTTTGTTTTATTATTGCTCTAGAGAAAATAGAATAAGTTTAATATGGGGAACAAATATTTACATATATTTTTTGTATTAAGTTTGTATAGTTATATTACCACATACACATCATAAGATTTGGAGTAAATTCTTGTTGTGCCACCTTTGAATGTGCGTTGGGTGGTGTGGGTTTCGGTGAAAAGTTTTTTAGATGCTTGCTCGGTGGTTTGTGGCTGGTTTATAGAGTAATTAAGATAGATTTCAATTTTCTCGTCATACACCCTAATCTGCTTTATGAAAAGTTCTATGGCTTTATTTGGGCATTTTTTCATTGTGTATTTAAAGAAATTTTGAATATCTTCTTTTGTTAGATCAAAGTGTTCTTTAGACTGCTCAACAACTAACTTTTCTTGCAAATCTTTCTTTTGCTTTTCTAGTTCTTCAAGGCGAGATTTTGTTGTGTCAGTCAATATTCCTTTTTCTATTGCAATCATAATATTTGAAATAGCGGTATTAGTTCTTTGCAATTCGCTTTTTAGTGTGTTTAGAGAGTTATTGCTTCCGACTCGCTTTTTGTGAAGTTCATATATTTTGTTAGAAATTTCTTCCAAGTTCTCTGGAATGTTGAATTGAGATATTAAAAATTTGTCTATTACATTTTCAATAAAGGTTTTATTCATATTTCCAACTGGACAATTTCTTTTCTTAGTAGTTATACACTTGTAATATCGTATTGTTTGACCATTGGAAGATATTGCAGATACAGGATACATTTTTCTATC
>CAMLYK010000038.1 GCA_946491735.1 uncultured Clostridia bacterium
ATAAATAAGTATTTTTACTAAATTATATTATAAAATAGAAATTTTATTGAAAAATTAATCATTTTCTTTAATATTAATTGGTATTTAAAATCATTTTTTACATAAAAAAACAGGTGATTTACCTGTTTTTTATTTTTGAGTTTGAGCAGCCACTTCTGCTGCGAAGTCGTCATTACGTTTGGTTAAACCTTCTCCCATAGTCATCATATAGAAACGTCTGATAGTAATTTTTTCACCTATTTTTGCAACAAGTTCAGTCAAAACATCTTTGACTTTTTTCTTGCCAGAATCATCTCTAATGTAAGGTTGTTCCATCAAAACAACTTCTTCATAATACTTATTGATTTTGCCATCAACAATTTTATCTACCATTGCTTCTGGTTTGCCCTCATTCAATAATTGCACACGATAAATATTACGTTCTGCATCGATTTTATCTTGTGGAACCTCATCAATGTTCACACAAATAGGACGAGAAGCCACCACTTGCATAGCAATATTGTGAGCGAATTCTCTCAACTCTTCATTCTTTGCTGCGAAATCAGTTTCAGTATTGATTTCTACAAGGGATGCAAAACTGCCACCGCCATGTACATATGCATCAATGAAGCCTTCTGCCGCGATTCTGCCTTCTTTCTTAGCAGCTTTTGCGACTCCTCTTTCACGTAAAAGTTCAACAGCCTTTTCCATATTGCCGTCAGCATCAACTAATGCCTTTTTGCAATCCATCATTCCTGCACCAGTCATATCTCTCAATTGAGCTACATCTTTTGCTGTAATGTTCATAAATTACTCCTTTCAATTAGTTGTTTTCAGTGGTTTCTTCCACTTTTTCTACTTTCTTTTCTTTCTTAGCTTTGGTTGATTTTTTCTTTTTGTCTTCTGGTTTGTCTTCATCTTTTACGATCTCTCCACCAACCATAGCTTCCATTGATACATCTTCATCTTCTTGAGTAAGATCATGTAAAATGACTCCACCTTTAACTTCCAAAATTGCATCAGTCAACGCACTTAAGATCAACTTAACAGAACCAATTGCATCATCGTTCGCAGGGATACAATAATCAACATCATCTGGGTCAGAATTCGTGTCTACGATACCAACTGTAGGAATATTGAGTCTTTTAGCTTCTCTAACAACGATATGCTCAGTATGTGGATCAACTAATATGATAAGTCCTGGTAGTGAGGTCATGTCCTTAATACCTGATAGATTAAGAGCAAGTTTGTCACGCTCTGCTTTCAATTTGATAACCTCTTTTTTAGGAAGTAAATCGAAATCTCCCAAAGCTTCCATATTGTTTAATTTGTTCATTCTGTCTATTCTCTTTCTAATAGTGGTGAAATTAGTCAGAGTGCCACCCAACCAACGAGTGTTTACATAGAACATGCCTGAACGTTCAGCCTCTTGCTTAACAGTTTCGCTAGCTTGCTTTTTTGTACCAACGAACAAAACGTTTGCTCCAGCAAGAACTTTTTCTTTGATGAATACATATGCTTCATCTATCTTTTTTGAAGTATCCTCAAGATTGATAATATGGATATCATTCCTATCCGTGAAGATATATTTCTTCATTTTTGGATTCCATTTTCTAGTCTGATGACCAAAATGACAACCCGCTTCTAATAATTGTTTCATTGAAATAACTGACATAAATTTTCCTCCTGTTTGTCTTCTTCCCTATCACTCATTTTGCTATAAACCATATATGGCAACAGACTAGCAATCATGACAGGTGCTATTCTTTGAACTAATTTAGTTTAACAGTAATTGAGATTTTTGTCAATAAAAAAATGCTAAATTTTATATTTTCATCTCATAATTAACATATCTAATGTACTTTAATTAAAAATTTTTAAAAACAATAAAATGATTTTCAATTAATATTAGCCCTCATCTATTAATTTTTGATAGACTTCTAGGACCTCATCAATAATTTTATTATCATTAATAGGAATAAGTTTGAAATTATCTTCATCTATTTCAAACAAAACCCCTTCACCCTCTTCAACATTTTCCATAGGAGTGACAGGAATTAAAATTGTATACAATTTTGCAGTGCTTTCCAATGGAATAACCGCAATTTGTTCAAACTCTATTTGATTGTTATTTATATCCGGATAAAAGATATTTTCCGTATTATCTTCATCTAAAATTTTATCAATAGCTATTTTTTCTAAATTGTTTGTTTTATTGTCTGATTTTAAATTTTTCATTTTATCTCCTCATATCTAAATAATCTTGCAATATGATTGATGCGGATACACTGTCTAATTTCTCTTTTCGCTTTCTCCAATCTTTTTCAGTTTTTTTCAAAATATCTTCTGCCATGATTGATGACATGCGTTCATCTACATATGTGATATCTATATTGACAATGTCTTTTAATTTCATCATAAATTCACGCGTCTTAAAAGCTATTTCTTCCTCTTTCCCTTGCATGTTCAGCGGAAGCCCACAAACGATTTCATCAACTTTTTGTGTCTTTACTAAATTCTCAAAGAATTGCAGATCTTCTTGTTCATTTTTGCGCCTATATGTCATGTATGGAGAAGCTAAAAACTTAGTTTCATCAGAAAGAGCAATCCCAATCCGTGCTAATCCAAAATCAATTCCCATTGCTTTCATAATTTTAGTTTATCAAAAAATACAAGTTTTGTAAATTGATTAGAATTAATATTAATTGAAATGTCAAAATTATTTAACCAATTTCCAAATTTATCTCTTTGGTTATACTTTCATCTATGAGGTATGTTATTTTTATTGTCACTTCGCCTTCTTCCTTGCACTTTACATATATTAATGGATGGTCATAACTCATTATCTCCACTTTGTCACTATCCGAACTCTCCACTAGTATATATTGGAATGCTGTAACTCCATTTTTGTCTATCACTTCGTATTCTATTGC